>NZ_QKTD01000019.1:0-61678 GCF_003234695.1 Curtobacterium sp. MCLR17_042 | reverse complement strand
GGGTGGGCCTCCGAAGCGGGTGCGGACGGTCCCGGAACCATCGACGAGCAGGACCGTGGGGGTCTGCAGGACGTTGAAGCGGCTCGCCAGTCCGGGGTGCTCGGCGAGGTCGATCTCCAGTCGGGAGACACCGTCGTGTCGGGCTGCGACGGAGTCCAGGTGCCGGGCGGTCGCGGGGCAGCGGGCACAGGTCGGGGTGGAGAACTGGACGAGGGTGGCACGGGTGCCGAACGCCTCGGCGGGGGCGAGGTCGGCGACGGTGCTGGCGGTGCCATCGGCTGAGGTCGTGCTGGGCTTCGCGCGGCCGGTCCTGGAGCGGAGGAGCAGCCCGAGGACGGTGGCGAGGGCAAGAACCCCCGCCAGCACGGCGACGGCCACGATGACGGTCATGATGCGACCGTACGTCGTGGTGCTGTCCGCACGGAAGCACGTGTCCGTTCGTGACGGGGCCGGGCGGTCAGGCGGCCCGGCGCAGCCGTCGCATCGTTCCGTCGGCAGGCGAGCGCCCCGCCAGTGTGGGGACACCTCCGCCTTGAACAGGCATACGTTTCTCGCGTCGGCAGCGGACGGCTCGCCTGCCTACGATCGAGAGTGTGAGCTTCGACGTGACACCTGGGCGGTACCGGCACTTCAAGGGCAACGACTACGAGGTGCTGCTCGTAGCCCGTGACGTCGAGACCGAAGAGCCGGTGGTCGTGTACCAGGCGCTGTACGGCGAACGCGGGCACTGGGTCCGCTCGCTCGCCGACTTCACAGCGCACGTCACGCGCGACGGGTACGACGGGCCTCGGTTCGTGCCGATCGGCTGACCGCCCGGCGACCCGACGGGGTCGGTGTCGGCGCCCACCCATAGGCTTTCAGGGCACCGGAGAGCAAGGGGGAGCGCATGCAGATCGGCGTCGACGTGCACGTGCTGCTCAGCCCGAGTGACCTGAGCACGTGGTCGGCCTGCGAGTGGGCGTTCCTCCGCCGCCTCGACGCCAAGCTCGGTCGTGGGGACGCCCTGCCCGACGTGCACGACGACATGCTCGAGCGCACGGCTCGGCTGGGAGACCAGCACGAGCTCGACTACCTCGACATCCTCAAGCAGACCCGCGCCGTCGTCGAGTTCGACCGTCCCGCACCGCCGGACTACGCACGCGCCGCAGCCGAAGCGCGACAGGCCTTCGCCGACGGTGCCGACGTCCTGTACCAGCCGACCTTCCACGCAGCACCGACCGCCGACGCCCCCGGCTTCATCGGCTTCGCGGACTTCATCATCCGCAACGACCACGGCGAGTACGAGGTCTACGACACCAAGCTCGCCCGCCACGCCAAGATCAGCGCCCTGCTCCAGCTCGCCGCCTATGCCGAGCAGATGCAGGCGCACGGGATTCCCGCCGGTGAGCAGGTGCACCTGGTGCTCGGCGACCGGACGACGACCACGCACGACCTCGCCGACATCGCGCCGGTGTACCGCACGCAGCGCGCCGAACTCCAGCGGGTCATCGCCGAGCGCATCGCGGCAGACGAACCGCTGCGGTGGGGCGACCCGCGCTACTCCTCCTGTGGCCGATGCGCCGTCTGCTCCACACAGGTCGCCGAGCACCGCGACCTCGTCCTCGTCGCCGGCATGCGCCTGGACCAGCGGGCGAAGCTGATCAAGCACGAGGTGCGGACGATCGACGACCTGGCGATCCGCACCCGGGCAGTACCGGGCTTGTCCCGCGCGACGCAGGATCGGCTGGTACGGCAGGCGAGCCTCCAGATCGAGTCGGAAGACGCCCGACGGAAGGGCGCCGACGGGCCGGACCAGCCCGTCAAGCCGCGCTTCGAGGTCCTCGACGCCCGTGCGCTCGACGCGATCCCGGCACCCGACCCGGGCGACGTGTTCTTCGACTTCGAAGGCGACCCGCTGCACACCGAGGACGGCGTGCACTGGGGCCTCGACTACCTGTTCGGCCTGGTCGACGACCGCGCCGAGTTCACCGCGTTCTGGGCGCACACCATCCGCGACGAGCGAGTTGCGCTGGAGCAGTTCCTCGCGTTCATCGAGGCCCGGCGGCAGCAGTACCCGGGCATGCACATCTACCACTACGCGGCCTACGAGCGGACGCACCTGCTGTCGCTCGCCGCCCGGCACGGGGTGGGTGAAGAGGCCGTCGACGACCTGCTGCGCGCCGGGGTCCTGGTCGATCTGTACCCGATCGTCCGGAAGGCCCTGGTCGTCGGCAGCCACAGCTACTCGATCAAGAAGCTCGAACCGCTGTACATGGGCTCGGACCTGCGCGAGAGCGACGTCACGAACGCCGCGGACAGCATCACCGCCTACGTCGACGCGATCGAGGAGCTCCGGAACGGCGACGCGGCCGAGGGGCAGCGGATGCTCGACCAGGTCGCCGACTACAACGCCTACGACTGCCGCTCGACCCTGCGCCTGCGCGACTGGCTCCGCTCGCTGCGCACCGACGACCCCGACGCGGCCGACCCCGCGCTCGAGCTCGAGGTCCCACCGATCCCGGTCGAGCGCGAGCCGAACCCGGTGTACGTCGCGCTCGCCGCGCAGCTCGAGGACGTCGACGCCCTCGACCGCACCCCTGACCAGACCGCATTGGCGCTCGCCGCAGCCGCGATCGACTACCACCGCCGCGAGGCCAAGACCTTCTGGCAGGACCACTTCGACCGCCTGCGGAACCCGGTCGACGACTGGGCCGACACGCGTGACGTCCTGGTCGTGGAGCGGGCGTCCGTCGAGCGCGACTGGGACACGCTGCCGCGTGCCCGCTCGCAGTCGCGGGAACTCCGGTTGTCGGGGACGCTCGCGCCCGGCTCGCGGCTCCGGCCTGGAGGCACGCCCCACCTGGTCTACGACGACCCGCTTCCGCCATCGGTCGCCTCACCGGGCCCCGGGTCGAAGGGCGCGTCGTCGCGCGCCGTGATCATGGACGTGTGGGACAACGGCGATGCCGTCGAGGTCCTCGTGAAAGAGGGACTGCCCGTCGGTGGCGAACCGCACCACGAGTTCCCGGTGGCCCTCGCCCCGTCGGCACCGCCCCGCGCGAAGCCTCAGCCCGAGGCGATCGCGTGGTGGGGTCAGGCCGTGCTCGACGAGCTGCCGGCGATGCTGCCCGACCCTGCGCTCGACCTGCTGCGTCGGGTGCCCCCGCGTGGCCCGATCGTCCCGGTGCAGGGCGACGACACGGTGTCGGCCGTCGTGTCGACCCTGCTCGGCCTCGACCGGTCCTACCTGGCGATCCAGGGCCCTCCCGGCACGGGAAAGACCTACGTCGGATCGAACGTCGTCGCCCGGCTCGTCCGCGAGTACGGCTGGCGCGTCGGGGTCGTCGGGCAGTCCCACGCGACGTCGGAGAACTTCCTGACCTCGGTCGTGAACGCCGGCGTCCCGGCGGACCGGGTCGTGAAGGTGCCGAAGTCCGGCGCGACCGAGGACGAGCTCGACGCCGCGGCCTGGACCCCGGTGAAGAACGGTGCCGCGGTCGCCGCGTTCCTGTCCTCGTCCGAGGCCTCGGGTACCGGCGGTGTCGTCGGTGGCACGGCATGGACGTTCGCGAACGAGTCGACGATCGAGCGCCGTTCGCTCGACCTGCTCGTGGTCGACGAGGCCGGACAGTTCTCCCTCGCACCGACCATCGCGTCGTCGGTCGCCGCGACCCGGCTCCTGCTGCTCGGCGACCCCCAGCAGCTGCCCCAGGTGTCACAGGGCTCGCACCCGGAGCCCGTCGACGAGTCCGCACTGGGCTGGCTCGCCGACGGACAACACGTCCTGCCGCCGGAGTTCGGGTACTTCCTGGCCCGCACCCGCCGCATGGAGCCCGCACTGACCGAGTCCGTGTCCGCTCTGTCCTACGACGGAAAACTCGCCTCGATGGTCTCCGGCCGGCACCTCGACGGCATCGACGCGGGTGTGCACCCCGTGCCGGTCGTCCACGCGGGCAACACGACGTCCTCTGCTGAGGAGGCAGCCCGGGTCGTCGCGCTCGTCGGTGACGTCGTCGGCCGCACCTGGACCGACGGTTCCGACACCCGCGACCTGACCGACGAGGACGTCATCGTGGTGGCGCCGTACAACGCGCAGGGGGCACTGATCCGGCAGGAGCTCGACCGCGCTGGCTTCACCGGCACCCAGGTCGGCACCGTCGACCTGTTCCAGGGCCGCGAGGCCGTCGTGTCCATCGTGTCTCTGGCGGCATCGAGCGCAGCGGACATCCCACGCGGCCTCGACTTCCTGCTCATGCCGAACCGGTTGAACGTGGCGATCTCGCGGGCGAAGTGGGCGGCCTACCTCGTGCACTCGCCAGCGCTGACCACGGGCCTGCCCCCGTCGATCGCGGGCCTGTCCCTGTTGTCCCGCTTCATCGAGCTCGTCCACCCCCGCTGACCCGGCGGGCGAGTCCGCTGCACGGGAGGCTCGACAACTCCGGATGCATGACGGTTCTGGTTCACGAACCCCGGGGATCGTGAACCAGAACCGTCAACGGCGCGAAACCATGGGTCCGCCCGCCGCGCCGTGACGCCAGAACGAGGGCTGGCCGGACCAGACGTCGTCCTGGAACGGTGGAGGCCTGGGGGAGCACACGATCACCGCGGACCGTCCGAGCCCGAAGGGAACGGCGCCGCTGACACTCCGCGCCCGCAAGCCCGGGTACGCCGTGATGCAGCAGTGTCTCGCGATCCAGGCCGACGGCCGCGCACTGACGACCTGGCAGCGGTTCTGGGGGCACGACCCGCTCCGGCCGGAAGCCCGTTCTTGGTTCAAGGGGGCGATCGGCGAGCGGCAGGTCGCGGCGCAGCTCGAGGAACTCGGCCCGGACTTCACGGTCCTGCACGCCGTCCCGATCGGGAAGGGCAGCACGGACATCGATCACATCGTGGTCGGTCCGACCGGCGTCTTCTCGATCAACACGAAGAACCACTCCGGTCACGCGGTCTGGGCGGGCGGACGCACACTGATGGTGAACGGCCAGCGGACGCCGCACGTGCACCGCGCGCTGGCCGAGGGAGAGCGTGCCACCGCACTACTGTCGACTGCAGCAGGCGGTCCGATCCTCGTGCAGCCGATCCTGGTGGTCGCGGCCGCCGAACTCCGGTTCGGCAAGAAGCGGCCGGCAGCCGTGATCCTCGAGCCCGAGCGTGTGGGGAGCTGGATCCGCGGCCTCCCACGTGCGCACTCCGACGAAGCCGTGCGCTTCCTGTCGATGCTGGCGGAGGAACGGGGCACCTGGCACGTCGATGCCGTGGTCATCAACGACACACTCCGCCACGTCCAGCGCTTCGAGCGACTCGAACGTGAGATCGCCGACGCTCGCTCCCGCCGCAGCCTCATGCGCCGGGCTCGGGTCCTCGCAGTCCTGGCCGTTCCGGCGGGTATTCTGCTCGGGTACTGGTGGGCCGTCGCAGCCGCGGCGATGGCGGCTGCCTGACGACGAAGGGTCCGAACTTCCGACGGAGCGGTCAGTCGTCGCTGGTCGGGATGCCGCTCTGCATCTGCACCCGCATCTGGGCGAGGACATCGGCGTGCAGGAAGTTCGCTTCGGCCGCACTCGTGGGGTCGACCACGATGCCGAACTCCTCGGGGAGCGCGGACACGAGCTCGGACATCGGCACCGGATGCCCCTCGGCGTCGGGCAGACCGACGGCGAGTTCGGCCGGGTCGGTGAAGACGGGCACGAACGGCTTGTCCCGGATCATGACGTGGGCGACGCTGCCGGCCTCCGGAGTGCCCGCCGGCTTCCAGGGGACCCACGCCGCGCTGCGCAGGAAGCTCGCGGGCGAGGCGGCCATCCGGCGGCGGAGTTCGGCCGCCGCGGTCGGCGGTGCCTTGTCGACGCCTCGACCGAAGGCTGATCCGTTGGTCTGATCGGTACTCACACCAGCCATGCTGTCACGGTCGGCGGACACGGCGGGGCCGAGCCGCGCCTCCAGGCCGAAGCCCGGCGCACGCGGACGTGCGCCGGGCGGCGGAGGTGACGGTCTCAGTACGCGGCCGACTGCCCGCCGTCGATCGGGACGACCGTCGCGTTGACGTAGGACGCGTCGTCAGACAGCAGGAAGGCGACGACGGCGGCGATCTCGGGGGCCTCGCCGTAGCGCTTCGTCGGGTTGACCTGGATGAACTCCTCGGCGGCCTTGCGGGGGTTCTCCGCATCGAGCTGCTTCATCGAGTTCTCGACCATGGGCGTCCAGATGGCACCGGGGGCGATGGCGTTGATGCGGATGCCGTAGCGGCCGTACTCGACGGCCGAGTTGCGGGTGAGGCCGACGACGCCGTGCTTGGCGGCCGCGTACCCGGACTGGTTGCCGATGCCGCGGATGCCGCCGACGCTCGCGGTGTTCACGACCATGCCGGAACCCTGCTCGCGCATGACCTTGAGCACCTTCTCGAGCCCGAGGAACACGCCGCGCAGGTTGATCGACACGACGCGGTCGAACTCGGCGGCGGTGAAGGACTCGGTGGGGTTCTGCTTGCCCTCGATGCCGGCGTTGTTGAAGAAGCCGTCGATGCGGCCGAAGCGCTCGGTCGTGGCGGTGACGTAGGCGTCGACCTGGGCTTCGTCGGACACGTCGGCGACGGTCGTCAGGACCTGCGCGTCCGGGGTGGCCTCGAGCACGGCGGTCTTCGTCGCCTCGAGTCCCTGCTCGGAGACGTCGACCAGGGAGAGCGCAGCGCCCTCGGCTGCCAGGCGGACGGCGGTCGCGCGGCCGAGGCCCGAGCCCCCGCCGGTGATGAGGACGACGCGGTCGGCGAAGCGGGTGGTGCCGGTGGTGGTTTCGGGCATGGTGGGAGGCCTCCTGAGGTCTTCGACGGTGAAGGGCTCGGGGTCCGCGGTGGGGCAGCGAGTCCGATCGATGCATCTGCATCGAGATACCTAGGCTACACCTGTCGTTTAGGAGTGGAGACAGCAGGCGTCCAGGCGCCCCATCACGCTGCCGGCCTCAGCTCGTCACGATCGACGTCGTCGTTGCCATGGTCGCAGCCATGATCACGACGATCGTCGCGGCCTCGATCTCCTCGAGCACGGCCTTCACCGCCGGGCTCGCCCAGGTACCCGAGGTGATCCCCTTCACCAGGTCCTTGTCGACGGCGCCGAACTGCTTGCGCAGGGTGTTCGTCGCGTCGAGCAGGCCGATGACCGCGGCGGAGAACGGCGTGGGTCCTGCTCGGCCAGCCAGCAGGTCCCCGATGCCGGAACGCAGCAGTGCCTCCGGGGCTCCGTCCCGCTCCGGGTGCTTCGTGGTGGGGAAGAGGCCGAGCACCTTGCCCTGCTCGACGCTGATGATGCCCCTGGCGACGAGGCCGGCGAACACGTCGTCGCGCAGCCGCTGCTTGCCGAGTCGGCTCACCCACCACTTCGCCTTGCGCGGTGCACCGGATGCCGCGATCGACCCGACGACGCCGTCGAGCACCGGGTCGCCCGTGGCGGCGCCGTTGACGACGGTGACCAGGCCGTCCTGTAGCGAGATGGCACCGCGGAGTGCGAGGTCGGCGAGGACCGCACCCGCGAGACCGGTGTCCAGCGTCTGCCCGTCGAGGGACTTGCGGCCGTCGGGCTCGACCTGCAGGAGTGCGAACGCCTGTGGGACCGTGAGTTGCTCAGCCATGCCCGCAGCCTGCCACGCGGGGCGGAGGTGCGCCGGGCCTCCGAGCCGACACCCAGCGGCGCCGGACCCGCCCGACGTCAGCAGGCGTCCAGCACCCGCACCATCGCATCCCGCTCCGCCGGAGCCACCCACAGGCGGTACTTCGCCTTCACCGTGACCTGGTGCTCGATGTAGGTGCAGCGGAACGCCTTGTTCGCGGGCAGCCAGGTCGCCGCGTCGCCGGAGCCCTTCTGCGAGTTGGACCGGCCGTCGACGGCGAACAGGTTGACCGGGTCGTTCGCCAGCGCCTGCCGTTCGGTTTCGGTGAGCCGCTGGGCCCCGGTGCGCCAGGCGTTCTCGAGCGCGACGACGTGGTCGATCTGCACGAGCGTCGAGGTCGTGTTGCCGCGCACGAAGTCCACCGTCGCACCCGTGTACGGCGAGACGAGGGTGCCGGTGAGGACCTTGCAGCGGCCCTCGCGGGTGATGTCGGCGAGGTCGCGGGCGAGGACGTCGTTCCGGGTGTCGCACCCGTTGCGGTCGACGTCGAGCCAAGCGCTGCCGAAGTCACCGGTGCGGTCGTAGCCGGTGCCGGCTGCCTTGCCCTTGACGGGCAGGTCGGCGAGCTGGGTGCGTGCGCGGACCGCGTCGGCGTCGGTTCCGCGACTGACGGTCGGACTGGAGGCGGGGCTCGCCCCCGACGACGCCTGCTGCGGTCCGATGGTGGTCGTCTCCCCGGCAGTGGGGCCGCCCGCAGCGGTCGTGCCCGCCGCGTCGGCGTCCGGTCCGAGGACGCCCGTGGCGTCGAGCGCGTACCCGCCGACGGCGAGGGCCAGGACGACGAGGACGGAGGTCAGGGTGATGCGGCTGCGGCGTCGGCGGGACGTCATGCGGTGGGACTCCAGGTGGTGCGGGGCGGAACGTGGTGCGGGTCGAACGGGGCGTGGGCGGCGGGTCAGGTCAGCAGCGAGCGGATGTCGTCGGCGGTCAGGTCGTCGGCGAACAGGGCGTCGTCGTCGATCATCGTGGCGAACAGCTCGGCCTTGCGCGCGGCGAGGGCGAGGACCTTCTCCTCGATGGTGTCCTCGGCGATGAACCGCTGGACGCTGACCGACCGGGTCTGCCCGATGCGGTGCGTGCGGTCGACGGCCTGGGACTCGGCGGCCGGGTTCCACCACGGGTCGAGGACGAACACGGTGTCCGCCTCGGTCAGGGTGAGCCCGAACCCGCCGGCCTTCAACGAGATGAGGAACGCCGGAGCGGTGCCCTGCCGGAAGCGCTCGATGACCTCCGGGCGCTTGCGGGTGGAGCCGTCGAGGTACTCGTAGCCGATGCCCCGGGCGTCGAGGGCGTCCGAGACCATCCGCAGGAACGAGGTGAACTGGCTGAACACCAGGGCGCGACGGCCCTCTGCCGCGAGCTGTTCGAGTTCGTCGAGCAGCAGGTCGAGCTTGGCGGAGGGGATCGGGGTCGAGCCCGACGTGACGTCCGAGTCCGATGACGCTGACCCGGACGCCCCCGCCGACACCAGTGCCGGCGACAGCGCGAGCATCCGCAGCAGCGTCAGCGACCGGAACACGATCATCCGGTTCTTCGACAGGTCGTCGATCAGGTCGAGGACCTTCAGGCGCTCCCGGTTCAGGGTGCGCTCGTACAGCTCCCGGTGCGCGGGGTCGAGCGTGACCCGGACGACCTGTTCCTGCTTCGGCGGCAGGTCGGCCGCGACGGCCTCCTTCGTGCGGCGGAGCATGAGCGGCCGGATCCGTCGGCGCAGCCGCCCGGTGAGCTCCTGCCGGGCCTCGCCGCGGAGCTCGGGCGAGGCGAGGGGCTTCACGTAGTCGTCGCCGAACCGGGTCCACGTGGACAGCAGCCCCGGCGCGACGATGTGGAACAGCGCCCACAGGTCCGTCAGGCCGTTCTCGAGCGGGGTGCCGGTGATCGCGAACTTCACCGGTGCCTGCAGCTCCGAGGCCACACGGTGGGTCTGGGACTGCGGGTTCTTCACGAACTGGGCCTCGTCGAGCACCAGCGCCGACCACGGCAGGTCGGTCCAGGCGCGGGCGTCGAGCCGGAGCAGCGCGTACGAGGTGACGACGACGTCCGACGCAGCGGCGGTCCGGGCGACGAGCCCCGGGTCCTTCAACGACGTCGAGGTCACCGTCGCGACCCGCAGCGACGGCACGAACTTGGCCGCCTCGGCGGCCCAGTTCCCGACGACCGAGGTCGGTGCGACGACCAGGAACGGGGGTGCGTCGGGCTCCGCGGCACGACGGGCGGCGACCATCGCGAGCACCTGCAGCGTCTTGCCGAGCCCCATGTCGTCGGCGAGCACCCCGCCGATGCCGTGCGTCACCAGGAACGACAGCCACGCGTACCCGGCGTGCTGGTACGGCCGCAGGTCGGCGTGCACGGTGTCCGGCACGGGGACGTCACCCGGGGGAGTCGCCCCGAGCAGCCCCGAGGTGATCGCCTGCCACCGCTCGTCGTGCGAGGTCTCGTCGGCCAGCAGGTCGAACTCGGTCCACAGCCCGGCGTGCAGCGGCGTGACGGCGATCGGCTGGTCGGGCTCCCACTCGTCCAGGTCGCGGGCCTCGTCGATGAGCTCCTTGAGACGGTCGAACGCGGGGTCGGCCAGCGACAGGTACGAGTTGTCGACGAGCTTGAGCCGTCGCTGCCGACCCGCGAGCGCGGTGAGCAGCGGCGTGAAGGGGATCTGCTTGCCGTTGACGCTGACGATGATGCCGAGGTCGAACCAGTCGTGCTTGTCCGACGGCATCGTCGTGACACGGATGTGCGGCCGCCCGCTCAGCCGCTCGTAGTCGAGTCGCTCGCCCTGCACGACCGTGCGGACGCCGAGCGACGGCAGCTCGGGCAGGAACTCGTTCGCGAACACCGCGACGTCGGCCCCGTCGATGGTGCCGTCCTGGAACCAGTCCAGCCCGCCACCGGGTCCGGCAGGGCGGACGGGAGGCCCGGCCTGCGTCGCGTCGTCGGCCGTCGTCGTGGCCGTGGTCGGCTCCACCGCCGCGGCCGGGTCCGCGACGGAAGTTTCGTCGGTGCCCGTCGGATCATCGGCGGCACGGAGCCCGGACAGGTCGGGGAGCGGGCCGTGCAGGGACACCGGGTCCTTCCGGCCGTCGACGTGCCAGCGCCAGTGCAGGTGCACGCGGTCGTCGGTGCGCGGGGCCCGGGCCGGCTCGAAGGTCGCGGTGAGCACGAGCTCCGGCGGGGTGCGCTCCGGCAGCTCCACCGAGCCGTCGGAGCTGACCAGCCCGAGGGCACCGCGCAACCGGGGCGACCAGTCGGCCAGGAACTCGTCGACCTCGGCGGTCGGCACGGTGATCCGGGTGCCCTCGACGAGCATGCGCCGCTGGTCCTCGGGCACCGGCGCCGGGGTCGGGGCGACGGCGACCGTGAACTCGGGGCTCTCGCGGAACACGTAGACGCCGTGGTCGCCGATCATCCGCGCGGCACCGGGCACCACGGGCCGGCCGTCGAGCACCGCACTCGCGCCGATCACCACGGCGTCGTCGTGCCGGGCGACGTCGAGCAGCACCTGCGCCTGCGTGCCGAGGACCGCACCGCCCTCGCGCTTGCCGGTGACGAACGCGATGTCGAGCGCCGCGGCCTGCTGCAGGAGCGGCCAGAGCAGGGGACTCCGGAAGTCGTCGAGGTGCAGCCAGTCGCTCTCACCCGGCAGCCCCGCGAGCTGCCCGGCGCGGTGCAGGGCGGCGAGCTGCAGGAACCAGGCGTGCTGCTCGGCACCGACGCCGAGCCGGTTCTGCGAGTAGGGGAGCGTGCCCCAGGTCAGCTGCCCGCGCACCCAGTTGCCGGCGTCGCTGCGGGTCACCGGCCGGACCCCGAGCCGCACGCTGCGGGACGGCGCCGGCAGGGCGCGGCCGGCGGCACGGGCGCGCGAGGCGAGCTTGGCGGGGACCGCGTCACGCAACTCGAACTGCAGTCCCATCCGGGTGCCCTGCGGGGTGGGCGCCCGCTCGTCGTCACTGGCGAGGCGGGCGAGGTCGTGCCTCCAGTCCGAGGGCGGCGGAGCCGGCGTTTCCGGGCGTGGGCCGGCGTTCGCGGCGAGGGCGCGGGCGTTGATGGTGAGGAGCGCGGCCGCGACGTGCTTGCAGTCGCCGCCGAGCGGGCAGCTGCAGGTGCTGCGGACCGGGCGGACGAAGTCGCCGCGTGCCGGGGTGGTGTCGACGCGGAGTTCGTACGGGTCGTCGGCGGTGCCGGACACGACCGCGGTGACCGTGCCGTCGTCGTCGTGCCAGGTGGCGTCGTCGACCAGGCCGGCGCGGACGACGTCGCGTGCGCTGCCGAAGGTCTGCGGCCCCACGAAGCGGATGACGTCGACGGCGTCGATCATCGGGGCAGCAGGCACGGGACCATCGTGCCAGTCGCCACCGACGATCCGGCCCGCCACCCTGTGCGACGAACATCTGACAGGACTACCGTCCAACTCGGAGCGCGACGACTGCGGTCCACGGAACTGATTGGAAACGCATGCCGGACCGACTGCGGTGGGTACGCGACTCAGCCGACCACTGGAACGGGTGGATCGACGCCGAGGTCGTGTGCGACATCACCCGGACCGACACGTACACCGTCGATTCCCCGGACCACTCGTTGACCGGCGGGCACTCGTCCTTCGAGAGCGCGGCGGCTCAGGTGCACGGCTGGGTGCGCTGGACCGGCCGTTAGGCCGCAGAGCGCAACCCGGTTGTACGTCCACCCGCTGCTCCCTAGCGTGAGAGGGCAGGCCGGGGACCACCCGGAGGTGACCACACCGCTCTGCTCCAGGAGAGAGAGGTGTTCCCATGACCGACACGACCGAGTCGCAGGCGCCCGCTCCGGGTTCCGATCCTGCTGCACGCCCCGCCCAGTCACGTTCGCTCGTCGCCGTGGCCGGTCAGGACACCGACGAAGCCATCAGCTCGCTCGCCGGCATGTACGCGGGCAAGGCCTGGTACTCCCGAGCCCTCGACCAGGACTACTGGTTCAAGTACGTCGGTGTCGGTGACGAACGACTGAGTGTCCGCCGTTCCCAGATGCACGGGTACCTGCGCGGTGACGTCGCCACCGAGGGCGAGGTCGTCGTCCAGTGGCTCGAACGCGGCGAGGCCCGAGTCGACGTCGGCCGCGACGAGGTGCGCATGCAGCCCGGCGTCCCGACGCTGTTCCCCGTCGAGCGCCGGTTCGAGATGGAGTACCAGGACTGGGACCAGCGGCTCGTGCACCTGCGCCGTGACCTGGTGCTCGACGTCGCCGCCGAGGACCACCTGGTCGACGGCACCATGGCGTTCGACACCACGGCCGCGCCGAACCTGACCGCCGTCGGCCTGTGGCGGACCGCCGTGTCCGGCGCGCTCCGTGCGCTGCGCGAGGAGGGCGACGAGTCCCTCGCCTGGCACGAGGCGCAGCGTGACGTCGCCCGGGCCCTGTTCCGCATGTACCCGCTGCAGGCCGAGCGGTTCCCCGCTGGCTACGGCACCCGCAGTGACGGACGGCTCCGCGCCGCGGTCGAGTTCATCCAGGCGCACGCCCACGAGCCGCTCACCGTCGCCGACATCGCGCAGGCCGCGGGGCTGAGCATCCGAGGGATCCAGGAGTCGTTCCAGCGGGCGTTCGAGCGCTCGCCGATGACGTACCTGCGCGAGGTGCGGCTCGGACGGGTGCACGAGGAACTGCGGATCCTGGACCCGCAGGCGACCTCGGTGGCGGACGTCGCCCGGCGGTGGGGCTTCGCGCACATGGGGCGGTTCGCCTCGGTGTACGCGAACCGGTTCGGGGAGTACCCGCGGGAGACGTTGCGGCGCTGAGGGGCGCGCGGGCGTCGGCTGTGCTCGGCGCTTCGTCGGCTGTGCTCAGCGCTTTGCCGGCTCGGCCAGCTTGCTGTGCTTCCGCGAGTACCCGAAGTACACGCCGAGCCCGATCGCGAACCAGATCGCGAACCGCACCCACGTCTCCCACTGCAGGAACGTGACGAGCCACAGCGACGCGATGACGCCGATGATCGGGATGACCGGCATGAACGGCAGCCGGAACTGGCGGTCCAGGTCGGGCTGCCGGTAACGCAGCACCACCACGGCCGAGCACACCACGACGAACGCGAGCAGGATGCCGATGTTCGTGAGCTCGGCGACGACACCGATCGGCAGCACCCCGGCCAGGATCGCCGATGCGATGCCGAGGATCCACGTCACCCGGGTCGGCACGTGCCGCTTCGGGTCGGTCTTCGCGAACCACTTCGGCATCAGGCCGTCACGGCTCATCGAGAACCAGACGCGCGAGGCACCGAGCATGAACGTCACGAGCACCGTGACGATGCCGACGATGGCACCGATCGCGATGACGTTGGCGACACCGCCGAGCCCGACGGACGCGAACGCCGACGAGAAGCCCGACGCCGGGTCGATGTCGGTGTACTTCTGCATCCCGGTGAGCACGAGGGTCGCCAGGACGTACAGCACCATCGAGATGCCGAGGGACAGCAGGATCGCCTTCGGCATGTGCTTGCGGGCGTCGGTGGACTCCTCGGCCGCGGTGGACATGGCGTCGTAGCCGAACACGGCGAAGAACACGGTCGCGGCACCGGTCATCACGCCGCCGAAGCCGAACGGGAAGTACGGGGAGTAGTTCGCGCTGTTGATGTGGAACACGCCGAGCACGACGATGAGCACGACGAGCGCCACCTTGATGCCGACGGCGACGAACTCGAACCGGGCGGCGCTGCGGATGCCGCGCGTGAGGACGAACGCGGTCAGCAGGCACAGCGCGATCGCGAAGACGTCGATCACGTGGCCGTCACCGGTACCGGGTGCGCCGAGCATCCAGGCCGGCAGGTCGATGCCGAACTGACCGACCAGGAACCCGACGTAGCCGGAGATGCCGATCGCGACCACCGCCACGATCGCGGTGTACTCGAGCAGCAGGTCCCAGCCGATGAACCACCCGACGATCTCGCCCAGCACCGCGTAGCCGTACGTGTACGCACTGCCGGCCTTCGGGATGAGCCCGGCGAACTCGGCGTAGGACAGGGCGGCGGCGGCGCTCGCGACCCCGGCGACCAGGAAGCTGATCAGCACCGCGGGTCCGGCGACGCCGTTCGCGACGGTGCCGGCGAGGGTGAAGATGCCGGCGCCGATGATGCCGCCGATGCCGATCGCCGTGAGCTGCCACAGGCCGAGGTGCCGTTTCAGGCCGCCCTCGCCCCCGGCCTCGTCATCGATCGTGTCGATGGGCTTCCGTCGGAACAGGGTGCGTGTCGTCGTCGTCACCCGCCCATGGTGCACCCGGAGGCGACTCCGCGCACGGGCGGAGTTTCGCGCTGGACGACACTTCTCGCGCCGCCGAGCCCGTGAACTGTCGCTCAGCGCGAAAGAACGGCGCGACCCGCCCGCGCACGCGGCTGCACCGCAGGCACCGGGCGTACACCTGGAGCATGCGCCACCCGAAGAGGACCGAGCCCGGCCCCGGCCAGGAGTCCGTCTGGGACTACCCCCGCCCACCCGCCGTCGAGCGGGTCACCGCACGCGTCGTCGTCCGTCTGGGCGGCACGGTCGTCGCCGACACGACCGATGCCGTCCGCGTGCTCGAGACCTCACACCCGCCGGTCTACTACCTGCCGATGGCCGACCTGGCCGAGGGTGCGTTGGCCAAGGCGCCGGGTTCGAGCATGTGCGAGTTCAAGGGGCTGGCGCGCTACTTCGACGTCGTCGGCGGTGACGGGACGGTCGCGAGCCGTGCCGCCTGGAACTACCCGACACCGGTCCCCGGCTACGAGTCGCTGCGGGAACGCGTCGCGATCTACCCGTCGGCGATGGACTCGTGCGAGGTCGGCGGCGAACAGGTCCAGGCGCAGGACGGCGATTTCTACGGCGGCTGGATCACGGCGGACATCGTCGGGCCGTTCAAGGGCGCGCCCGGCACGCTCGGCTGGTGACCCCGCGTCAGCGGTTGGCGTACGGCGACCAGAACGGCGGCGGGAACGCGCCCCCGGTCACGATCACGAGCACCTGCCAGACGAGCATGATGAGCCCAGCCGTCCCGATCACGATGCCGATCCACGACCACACCTGCACGGCCCTGCGACGACCGGCGATCCGGATCGCCCGCCAGCCACTGAGCACGCACACCAGCCCGAACACCGCACCGAGCAGCACGTGCTGCACGGTCGACTGCGCGGGCACGATGATGCCGAGGTAGAACGCGACCGGTCCGAGCACCACCGCGAAGGTCGCCGGAGCTGCCGGCGGTTCGTGGTCTCGAGCGACTGCTCCCATGGACCGCATGTTAGCGAGTGAACCTCGCTTCGAACACGTCCGAGTCGCGCAGCGCGGGCACCCGGTCGCGGGAACGGGCACCATGGAGGCATGCGTTCCTTCTTCCGCGTCCTGCTCGGCCTTGCCCTCGTCGTCGCGGGCACGAGTCACCTCACCTTCGCGCGCAAGGAGTTCACGGCGCAGGTCCCCGAGTTCGTCCCGCTGGACGACGACACGACGGTGCTCGCGTCGGGGGTCGCGGAGATCACACTCGGCTCGGCCCTGGTGCTCGCTCCGAAGCCGGCCCGCCGCTTCGTCGGTTCGGTCGCGGCCCTGTTCTTCACGGTGATCTTCCCCGGCAACCTGTCGCAGTGGGTCAACCGTCGCGACGCCTTCGGCCTGGACAGCGACGAGAAGCGCTTCGTCCGCCTGTTCGGTCAGCCCGTCCTCATCGCGCTCGCCCTCTGGTCGACGCGCGGCCGGCGCTCCTGATGGGCGCGCCCGCGCGGCAGTCCGGCCCGGCCCCCGGGGCGGGTCCTGCGTCGGGTCCCGATCCGCTCGGGTCCGGCCCGGCGCGCTTCGGTCGGGAGGCCCGGCACCCCCTGGCAGGACGCGCTCGCGTCGCGGACGTGGTCGCGTCCACCGCGCTGCTCGTCGTGCTCACGGTCGGTGCGTTGGCAGCAGGGTGGGGGATCAGGCTCATGTCGCTGGCGTTCGTGTCGTGCGCGGCGCCGGGGAACACCTGCAACGAGACGCTGGGGGACTCGGTCGTCGTCGTCGGACCGATCGTCGTGGCGGCGGTGCTGGTCGCGACGATCGCGGTCTGCGTGCTGCGGCTCGTGCGGCGTCGGCTGACCTGGCCGGTGGTGCTCGTCGGCATGGCGGCCATCGTCGCGGTGTTCTTCGCCTCGCTGTTGCTCGTCGACAGCTCGGTCACGCACGGCATCTGAGGCATTCTTCCCTCACAGGCCGCGTTCGTGGAGCGGTTCTCCACAGAACCCGGACCGCGCCTCGGGTGGTGGCTTCCGGTTCGCCACGCTGGAGCCATGCCTGACACCGAGATGCTCGACCGCCTGATCCGTGAACCCGTCCGCACCGACGACGACGTCGTCCGACTCGTCGAAGCCGTCGTCGAACGACCGCTGCGCCGGCAGTGCTGGGTGCTGTTCCTCGACGACCGAGGGATGTCGATCCCGTTCCTGCTGCCGATCGCCGACCTGCCGTACTCCCCGGACGAACACGTCGACGACTTCGCGGCCCTGATCGCCGACATCGTGGCGCAGCTCGGCGCCGTCGACGTCGTGCTCGTGTGGGAACGCCCCGACGCCGACCGGCTCTACCCGGTGGACTGGGAGTGGGTCGACGCCTGTGCCTGCGCCCTCGACGAGCAGTCGGTCCGGCTCCGCGCCCAGGTCGTCGTGCACTCCGGGGGAGCCGCGATCGTCGAGTTCGACGAAGAGACGCAGGCGGTGGCCTCGTGAGCGGTCAACCCTGGGGAGCGGCGTCCGGCACGTCCTGGCCGGTGAGCTCCTCGACGATCGCCTTCGCCTGCGGCCACGACTTCGCGTAGTGGTCCGGGTCGGAGTTGATCTGCACCGCGTGCGCCATCTGCGTCGGGCTCATCGTCTTCCAGCCGGGGACCTTCACGAGCTTCGTGTAGAACATCGTCGCGGCCGTGTACGGGTTCATCCGCTGCTCGTACGTGCCCCAGGCACCGTTGTCGCGCTGCTGGAACAGGCCGCGGCTGTCCGGGCCCGCGGCGTCGCCGTGGTCCAGGTTCACCAGGCTCGACTCGCCGATCGCGGTCATCACACCGACGGCCTGCGTGTGGGGGCCGATGCCGAGCGCCTGGGCGGCTTCGATCACGTGTGCGGCGTTCACCAGGCGGTCCTGGCAGAAGCCACCGACGGGGCCGGCCGGCACGACCATCCCGCCGATCGTCTTCGAGGCGACGGCCGGGCACGCGGGAGTCGGGGTGGCGGCGCTCGACTTCGCGATGCCGGCGAGCGAGTTGACCGCGATCACCACGAGGACGACCACGCCGATGCCGACCGCCACGATCCCGGCGCCGAACACCGAGGCGAGGGTGATGCCGACACGGCGCATGACGGGACCTCTCGAGGGGCTGGGCGGGTGCTGGGCGGGCGGAGCGGGAAGAGCAGCACGAGCGTACGGGCGCCTCCTGGGAAGCGTGCGGCGGCCCGCCGTGGTCGCCCGCTTCACGAGTGACGGTTCTGGTTCACGAAGCGGGGGCTTCGCGAACCAGAACCGTCACGGGTCACTCGTGCGCGGCGGTCACCGGTCGCGTCGGTCGGCCCGTCGACCCCGACGCAGGCGCCAGCCTCCGGCGGACAGCGACAGCGCGGCGATCACCGCGATGACGATGGTCCAGATGACACCGGTCGCTTCCATCAGACGTCGCGGTGGTCGTGCGGCTGGCGCTGCACCTTCGTCGGCTCCGTCACGAGTCCGGTCGGGGCCTTCTCGGCCTGCTTCCGTCCGTGGGTGAACCAGGTCAGGATCCAGAGCAGCACGCCCAGGGCCAGCAGCGCGCCGGCGATCTGGTACTGCTGCGGGTCACGACCGGACGAGAACGGCAGGACGAGCCACAGGCACGTGATGATGCCGATGACCGGGATGATGACGCCCGCGCGGAAGTGCTTGTGGTCGACCTTGTCGCGGCGCAGCACGAGCACGGTCACGTTCACGACGGCGAACACCGTCAGCAGCAACAGCGAGGTGGTGCCACCGAGGACGACGACGATGGGGGAGTCCGGGTCGAGCGAGACCCACCCGATCAGCAGCAGCGAGATGAGCGTGGTGAAGACGATCGCGGTCGACGGGGTGCGACGGGCGGGGGAGATGCGGGACAGGAAGCCCGGCAGCACACCCTGCTTGCTCATGCCGTAGAGCAGGCGCGACGCCATCATCATGTTGATCAGGGCGGTGTTGGCGACGGCGAACATCGAGATGAAGGGCAGCAGGTCGGCGATCGGGAAGTCCGGCGCGGCGGTCTGCACGACGGTGACGAGCGGGGTCTCGTTGCCGGCCAGCTCACCGATCGGCACGACGGCCACGGCGCAGATCGACACGAGGACGTAGATCACGGCGGTGATGCCGAGGCCGGTGAGCATGATCTTCGGGAAGATGCGCGAGGGGTCCTTGGTCTCCTCGGCCATGTTGACCGAGTCCTCGAACCCGACCATGGCGAAGAACGCCAGCGACGTCGCGGTGCTGATCGACAGCAGCAGGGACTTGTCCTCCGGCGTCTCGAACATCACGACCCGCGAGAAGTCCGCGTTGCCGCCCGCGATCGCCCAGAACCCGATCAGGATCACCATGACGAGACCGGACAGCTCGACCAGCGTCAGCACGACGTTCGTCTTGACGCTCTCGCTCACCCCGCGGAAGTTGATGAACATCACCGCGAGCATGAAGCCCATCGCGATGAGCATCACCACGCCGTTCGGCAGCTCGATGCCGAACCCGGCGCCGAGGTTCGCCGCGAACGCCCGCGACGCCGTCGACGCCGACGTGATCCCGGAACACATCACGATGAACGTCACGATGAAGGTGACGAAGTGGATGCCGAACGCCTTGTGCACGTAGAGGGCGGCACCGGCGGTCTGCGGGTACTTCGTCACGAGTTCGAGGTACGAGAAGGCCGTCAGCAGCGCGACCGCGAACGCGATGAGGAAGGGGAGCCACGCTGCCCCGCCGACCTCGGCCGCGACCTGGCCGGTGAGCGCGTAGACACCCGTGCCGAGGATGTCGCCGACGATGAAGAGCAGCAGGAGCTTGGGACCGATGACCCGGCGGAGCTCGTGCTGCTCCTGCTGTGGGCGGTCCGTCTTGGTGGTGGCCATGCGTCACCCTTGCGCGCTGGATGCCTTTCTGTCCAGTCCCACAGGAAGGTTTCTCGCGATCGCAACACGGTCGCTCGGCGACGGATACGCTCCGGCCATGGACCAGCAGTCGAACACCACCGAGGAGCCCATCGAGTTCGCGGACTTCAACGCGAAGCTCCTGGTGCTCGACGTCCTCTGCTACGACCTCGACGTCCTGGACCCCTACGACCCGGACGCCGAGGACGAGACCGACGAGGACCTCGACGTCGACGGGCAGGACGACCGGGCGCGCGAGTACTACGACGACCTCGACCTGCTGCCGTCGCACCTGTCGCTCGTCACCGAGATCACCGTGGACTCCGACCTCGAGGTCCTGCAGGACGTCCACCCCGGCTGGGACGGCTCGGACGACCGCTTCGACCCGCAGAACTGGGACGACCTGCTCGACCTGCCGGAGCTCCGCACCGTGTACGCCGCCGCACCGCTACCCGCCCACGTCGCCGAGCGGCTCGCGACCAAGGGCATCGAGGTCCGCTCCGCCTGACCGGGACGCGACCTGGACGCACCGGGGCGGACGGACGGCTAGCGGTCCAGCGCTCGCAGCTGCTCGGTGAACTGCGTCGCGCCGCCCTGCGCCGGGTGCCGCACGGCGGTCGCCTCGATGCCGGCCAGGGCGAGCGCTCCCTGCGCCTTCCGACCGACGGCGACCACCCGGACACGGTCCACGCCGCCGAGTGCCTCCAGCAGCGCAAGCGCGACGGGTGCTCCCGAGCGGACCTCCGCGGGCCGTGGCGTCCGGTTCGTCAGCCGGTCCGGCGCCACGAAGGGGTGGTGCGGGAAGATCGCCCACGCGACGGGGAGCGCACCGCGCCAGCCCTCCAGCGCAGCGTGCACGACGCGGGACGAGGCCTCCCACGGTGCCGTCGGCTCCGGTGGCACGCCGTACTCGTGTCCGAGCTCGCGCATGCTCGTGAACGGGACACCGGTGTTCGTCATGCCGCGCCACCCCGGTGCCTCGGCCACGAGCAACGTGTCGGCCCCCGCCCCGGACTGCTCCAGGTACCGCGTGAGGTTCGCTCGGCGGAGTCGTCCCTCGGCCGATCCGACGTCGTAGAGCGCCTCGGCGTCCGACTCGACGGGCACGGCGTCGAGCGCGGCCCAGAACGCCGCGAACCGCCCGCCCGTCCCGCTCACGAGCGCCCGAGCACCCGGCGGTAGACGTCCTCGAGTCCCGCGGCCGACCGCTCCCAGCTCAGGCGCTCCGCGTGCTCCCGGCCCGCAGCGGCGAGCCCGGCGGCGTACGGCGCATCCGTCAGGATCCGCTCGATCTCGGCCGCCCACTCCTGCGGGTCACGGGACTCGAGAACGACGCCCGTCTCCCCGTCGACCACGGCCTCACGCAGGCCCCCGGCAGCCGCGGCCACGACCGGCACCCCGGAAGCGGAGCCCTCGAGCGCGACGAGCCCGTACGTCTCGGAGTGGGACGGCACGAGCACGGCTGCCGCGCCACGGAACAGGAACGCCAGGTCGGCACGCGACTGCGGCCCGATGAAGGTGACGTGGTCGGCGATGCCCCGCTCGTCGGCGAGCCGACGCAGTTCGTCCACGTAGTCGCCCGCCTCACTCGACACGTCGCCCGCGATGACCAGGGTGGGGCGGGCCTCCAGGCTGATGTCCGCGATCGCCTCGATCGCCAGGTCCAGGCCCTTGAGGGGCTGCACGCGCGCCGCTGCGACGACGTAGGGGGTGGCGGCGCGGCGCGCACCGACGGCGGCGGGGCGGAAGACGGACCCGTCGACCCCCGGCGGCACGATCCAGATGCGGGCGTCGTCGCCGCCGAGCCGGGTGCGCACGGTCGACGCTTCGGCCTCGGAGACCACGACGACGGCGTCCGACTCGCGGGCGAGCAGTTCCTCGCCGGCGATGCGGCCGGCGGACTCGGGACGTTCACCCTCGGACAGCGGCGTGGCCGGGTCGGCGGCGATCGAGTGGAACGACTGCACGTGGGGGATACCGCGCTCGCGGGCGACGGGCAGCGCGGCCGCGCCGGAGAACCAGTGGTGCGAGTGCAGGACGTCGAACGGCCCGAGCTGCTCCAGCTCGTGGCGGAACGGTTCGATGAACGCGTCGTGCTCGCCCTTCGGCACCGGCTCGGCCGGCCCCGCGGACAGGAACCGCAGGCACACGCCCGGCACGAGCGACACCGAGTCCGGCTGCGTCGGGGCGGACCGGCGCGTGATGATGTCCACGTGGTGGCCCAGGTCGGCGAGTGCCTCGGCCTGGTGCCGGACGACGACGTTCATGCCGCCGACCTCGCCCGAACCGGGTTCGTCTCCGGGGGAGGTGTGCAGCGACACCAGCCCGATGTGCAGGGGTTCGGTCGTCGTGCTCACCGCTCAACCCTAGCCGCGCGGCCCCCGCTGCGACGGGCGTGCGGGCGCCACCACGACGGGCCGGCGGCCCGCCTCGTCCGGCGGGTCGCACAGGAGGGCCGGATCACCTCCCAGGATCTGCACGCGGTCGTCGCCGTGTCGCTCCCAGAACGCCGCCGTCCACGCGCACAGCGCCCCGTCGAGCAGGTCCTCGCGGTGCTTGTGCGTCGGACCGTGCAGCACCGACGGGTCGGCGAGCCGCTGCGTCAGCGGGTGGGAGTCGAGCAGCAGCGGCGGGTCGAGCGGGGTCTCGCGCAGCCGCCGGACCAGCTCGTCGAAGGCCTCGGCGCGACGGGCACGTGCCTCGGCGGCAGGGATGCGGAGGTCGAGCCGCTTGTACCGGGGTCGTTCCACGTCGTAGCCGAGCTCCTCCACGCCGACCAGCGTCGTGTACGGGTAGCACTCGAACATCGCCGGACCGGTGCGTCCCCGCATCGAGTCCGTGTCGGAGACGTACCCGACGCCGAGCGCGGTCAGCCGGTCGAGCAGCGCTGAGCCAGCGCTCGCCGCAGACGCCTGGTTGGTCGGGTTCGCCGCGACCTTCCACCGGCCGTACCGCTGCCCGACCTGCCGTTCGGATTCGCGGATGCCCGTCGGGTTCGTCACGACGAGCGAGGCGTCCACGGCGATCAGGGAGCGTGGCCCGAGGTGCTCGGCGATCCAGTCCGTGACGGCGTCGACTCCGCGGGCCCACCCGGCGTCGGTGATCGTGCCGTCGTGGTCCATCGCCACCAGCCCGGTCTCGTTCGCGGCCTTCCGCTCGGAGCCGAGCCCCCACGCAAGGTCGATGCCGAGGTACGCGTTCACCCGCCCATCCTGCCGACCCTGCCCGCAAGACACCGGTGTCCGCGCGCTGAACACCGGCGTGCGCGTGTTCGACCAGGGAACACCGGTGTCTTGCGGGAACAAGAGCGGTCCCGGCTGCGGGCGGGCGGCCGCCACGCGTGTACGGTCCGCTGCATGGCGAGCGAAGCGACGACGGTGCGGGTGCCGGGGCCCGACGGTGACCGTGAGGTCCGGATCAGCAGCCCCTCGCGGGTGCTCTGGCCCGAGGCGGGCATCACGAAGCTCGACCTCGCGGAGTACCTCGTCACGGTGGGCGACGCCTTCGTCCGGGCGAACGGGGACCGGCCGATCTCGCTGCAGCGGTTCCCCGGCGGCGTCGACGGCGAGCAGTTCTTCTCGAAGAACCCGCCCAAGGGGGCGCCCGACTACGTCCGCTCGGTCACGGTGACCTACCCGAGTGCGCGGTCGAACCCGCAGCTCGTGATCGACGAGCCGGCCGTGGCGGTGTGGGCCGCACAGATGAACACGGTGGTGTTCCACCCGTGGGCTTCTCGTGCCGAGGACAGCGACCACCCGGACCAGCTCCGCATCGACCTCGACCCGCAGCCCGGCACCGGCTTCGGCGACACGGTGCCAGTGGCCGAGGAACTCCGGAAGGTCCTCGACGAGGTCGGTCTGACAACCTGGATCAAGACGAGCGGCAACCGCGGCCTGCACGTGTTCGCGCCGATCCGCCCCGAGCACGAGTTCCTCGAGGTCCGGCACGCGGTGATCGCTGCGGCGCGCGAGCTCGAACGCCGGATGCCCGACCGGGTCACGACGGCGTGGTGGAAGGAAGAGCGAGGACAGCGGATCTTCGTCGACTTCAACCAGGCGAACCGCGACCGCACGATGGCCGGTGCCTACAGCCCCCGAGCTCTCGCACACGCCTCGGTGTCGACGCCGATCACCTGGGAGGAACTGCGCACCGCGGACCCGACGACCTTCACGATCCGCACGGTGCCGGAGCGGCTGCGGACCACGGGCGACCCGTGGGAGTCGATGGGGGAGCAGCCGGGCAGCATCGCATCGCTGCTCGAGTGGTGGGAGCGGGACCTGGCGAACGGCGAGGGTGAGCTGCCGTTCCCGCCGGACTTCCCCAAGATGCCGGGGGAGCCGCCGCGCGTGCAGCCCTCGCGGGCGAAGAAGCCGAGCTGAGGCCCAGCGGCCCAACGGCCGAGCAACCGGACCCAGCCGAGCCGAACCGAACCTCAGGCTGCAGAGGAGACGTCCCGCTGACGGTCCGGGTCCTCGACGCGCGTGGTGTGCGTCGGCAGCCCGATGCTGGCGGTGTGCAGGCGGGTGAGCCGCGACCAGGTGCCGCGGTGCACGTCGGTGATGCCGTCGACGATCACGAGCCGAGTCCGACCGTGACGAGTGCGAGCGCCGTGGCGGTCACGCCGGCGATGGCGCTGATGACCGCGCTGAGCTGCAGGACGCGCTGGCGCCGTGCCTCTCGGACTTCTGTGAAGGGGCTCCGCCGAGGGTGGCGGACAAGCGTGCTGGTGCTCATGTCGACCGCTTTCGATCCGGGCGCCCGGACTGGACGCCTCGTGCTGCTGAGATCATCCTGGCACGGCATCGCTAGTTCGGCTAACTACTTTTCCCCGAACGTGACAGAACAGCGACAAACGGACACCGCAGCGCGTTCCGTCGTCAGGACAGCACGTCGTTCAGGTCGTACGCACTCGGCACCTCGAGCTGCTCGAACCCGCACGACGTCGCGTCACGGTCGGGCCGCCACCGCTCGAACTGCACGGTGTGCCGGAACCGGTCGCCCTCCATCTGGTCGTACCGGACCTCGAGCACCAGCTCCGGCGCCAGCCGGACGAACGACGTGTCGCGACCCGACGAGAACCGCGACCGTTCCCCGTCACCGGTGACAGGCCTCCCGTCCGCATCGCGGAGCACGACGGACTCGAGCTCGTCGATCAACGCGGCCCGGCGCTTGTCGGAGAAGGCGGAGACGCCGCCGACCTGGCGGAGCTCGCCGTCCGCGTCGTACAGGCCGACCAGCAGGGACCCGACGCCGGAGCCGCTCTTGTGCACGCGGTAGCCGATGGCGACGACGTCGGCGGTGCGGTGGTGCTTGATCTTGAGCATCGAGCGCTTGTTCGGTTCGTACGGCCGCGCTCGCGGCTTCGCGACGACGCCGTCGAGCCCGGCGCCCTCGAACGTGGTGAGCCACTCGCGCGCCTGCTCGACGTCGAGCGTGGTGCGGGTGACGAAGAGCGGATCGGTCATCGCGTCGCCGAGCTGCTCCAGGCGCTCGCGACGCTCGTCGAAGGGGCGGTCCACCAGCTCCTCGCCGTCCACCGCCAGCAGGTCGAAGGCCACGAACTGCGCCGGCGTCTCGACGCTGAGCTTGGCGATCCGCGAGGCTGCCGGATGGATGCGCTGCGACAGCGCCTCCCAGTCGAGGCGCTCGGCACCGGGCGCACCGGAACGCAGGATCACCTCGCCGTCCAGGACGACCGGGTGGTCGCGGCCGCCGAACTGCGCGCGGAACGCCTCGACGAGCTCGGGGAAGTACCGGGTGAGCGGCTTGGCGCCGCGGCTGCCGATCTCGACGTCGTCCCCGTCGATGGTCACGATGCCCCGGAAGCCGTCCCACTTCGGTTCGTACCGCAGCCCGCCCTTCGTGCTGTCCGGGTCGGGGACGGTGGCGACGGCCTTGGCGAGCATCGGTGCGATCTCCATGGGTCCTGTCTACTCGCGGGCGTCGCGGGGGCTGTCGGCGCGGCCTGCGCCGTCTGCCTGGAGGCCCGTGCTCCGCCCGGCACGTGCGTTCGGTGAGCAGAAATGGTCGGGTCCAGTGCCCGCACCCGACCATTTCTGCTCACCATGCGTCGGGAGCAGGGCCGTCGCCGGGCAGGTCGGCGCGCGTCGGTAGGGTGGCCGGCGTGACGACCGTGCCTCCGCCGGCAGCGCCGGCCCCGGAACCGATCAGCCCCGTGCAGGCCGCCGCGCTCCGCGACGGCGTCCTGCCACCCGTCGAGCAGGTCCGGCCGGGCATCTGGACCCTCGCGGTGCCGTTCCGGTTCGGGGTGCCCGACGCCACCCTGGTCTACGTCGTCGAGGGGTCGGACGGCTCGCTCGCGGTGATCGACCCCGGGTGGTCGGCCGACGGTGGGCTCGCCGAGCTGCGGGACGGGCTCGCTGCGATCGGTCGGAACCTGGACGACGTGTCGCTCGTGGCCGTGACGCACCTGCACGCCGACCACCTGGGTGCCGCGGCGGCCGTCCGCCGGGCGACGGGTGCACGTGTGGCGATGCACGGCCTCGAGGTCAGCGCGCTCGAACGGGAACGCGCCGACGCCGAGCGGAACGACGCCGACATCGCGACGTGGGGGCTGCCGGAACACCTCCGGGCCGGGGTCGTCGAGGCCTGGGGCAGCGGACGCCGGATCGGGATGGGCCGGATCGAGGCGCCGTACGCCGACGTGCTGCTCGAGGACGGCGACCTGCTGCCGATCCCCGGTCGGACGATCCGCACGCTGTGGACTCCGGGGCACACGAGCGGGCACGTGTGCTTCCTCGACGAGGCCGACGGCCTGCTGTTCTCCGGCGACCACGTGCTGCCGCGGATCAACTCAGGCGTCGGACTCGGCGGACGGACCGGCACGAACCCGCTCGGCGACTACCTGGCGTCGCTCGCGCGGCTCGACCCGTACGCCGACCTCGAGGTCTGCCCGGGGCACGAGTACCGGTTCCGCGACGTCGTCACCCGCGCGCAGACGCTGGCCCGGCACCGGGAGGAACGCTCCCGACACGTCGCCGCGGCCCTCGACGCGCTGGACCGTCCGACGTTGTTCGAGGTCGCCGCCCGGGTGCCCTTCAGCGGCGGGATCGAGTCGATGACCGGGTTCCTGCTCGCGAGCGCGCTGACGCAGACGGCCTTCCACGCGGAGCTGCTCGGGCGGGCCGACGAGGTGCGGCCCGCCTGACGAACGCCGCGGCCGCCGGGGTCAGCCGAGCGTCGTCGCCAGGCGCTCGATCGTCGTCTTCGCGTCGGCGAACTCCGCGGCAGCGTGCTCGGCCAGCGGTGCGAGGTCCGGCAGTCGGTCGGCCAGGGTCGCGCTGACGGTGATCGGGTACAGCTTCATGCCGAGCGCGGTGCCGAGCACGATGTGCAGGACGGGGGAGCCGTGGTCCCAACCCTCGGTCGGGGTGCCGGCGTCGTAGGTGGCGCCGCGGCTCACCACGGTCACGACGGGGCGTCCGGCCAGGGGCTGCACGCCGCCGGTCAGGACGCCGGGCACGTGGATGCGGTCGATCCAGACCTTCAGGGTCGACGGCACGGTGTAGTTGTACAGCGGCGCACCCACCACGACGACGTCGGCGGCCAGGAGCTCGTCGATGATCTCTTGACGGAGGGCCTCGGCCTCGGGCGCGACGGTCTCCTCGGCGGTGCGGTCGGCGGCGGCCCAGTGCAGCGCCGAGCTCTCCAGGTGGGGGAGCTGGTCGACGTGCAGGTCCCGCCGGACGACCGTGTACTCCGGGCCGCGGGCGCGCCAGGCGTCGGCGAAGGCCGCGGTCAGTGCGCGCGAGCGGGAGTGGGACAGGTCGGCCGAGGAGTCGATGTGCAGCAGCGTGGGCATGTCGCCAACGCTACCGGCGCGGACCCGGCCGGGCGCGGATGCGAAACGGCCCCGCCTGCTCCGGTGGAGGAGCAGGCGGGGCCGTCACGGGCCTCCCGTCCACCGCGCGGGCACGCGACGGACGGGAGACGTCTCGGGGTGTCAGCGCTGGGCGCGACGACGACGCGCGAAGCGGGCGCCGATGAGGCCGGCACCGGCGACGAGCAGGCCCAGGGCCCACGGCAGCGCGTCGGTGGTGTCCGAACCGGTGTAGGCGAGCTGGCCGCCGGTGTTGACCGGGGCGACCGGGGCCGCTGCTGCCGGCGGAGCCGGGACGGGCGCGACGATGCCGGTGACGGTGGGCTGGACCTCGACGGCGAAGGACGTGCTGAACGAGCCGAACGCGACGGACAGGTTGTGCACCGAGGCGTGCGGGAAGGTGACGCCGACGACGCCGAAGTCACCGAGCTCGGGGTCCGGAGCGATCACGTCGCTGGCGATGTCCGACGTGACGGTCGGCAGCACCACCTCGTCCTCGTCGGCCAGGACGTCGTTGCCGAACCGGTCGACGAGCCCGCCCTGGACGACGAGCGTGCCGCCCTGCTTGACCGTCGGACGGCCACCCTCGGTGAGCTCGACCGAGAAGGAGTCGTCGGTGGACTCGGAGTCGACCGTGTAGACCGAGCCGTCGGGCGCGATGATCCACGTGCGCTGCTTGTCAGCGGTCAGCTGTGCGCGGTCGATCGTGTAGACCTGCACCCCGAGCGGTGCGCCGGCCTCGACGTTCAGCGAAACGTACTGGGTGACCGACTCGGTGCCGCTCGTCGCGGTGACAGCGAAGGTGTACTCCCACGCGTCGGTGGCGACGCCGCTGAGTTCACCGGTCGAGGCGTCGAAGGAGACGCCGTAGGGCAGCTGCTCGTCGGGCTCGGGGATGTACTCGTCGCCGTTCTCGTCGAAGTACGTGGTGTCCTCGAGCTCCTCGTCGTCAAACCAGGTGAGGCTGTACTTCGGCTCCGGGAAGCCCTGCGCACGGAAGGTGTGCGAGAAGGCGTCACCGGCGGCGGTGCTCAGCTCGAGCGGGCTGTCCTGCGTGGCACCGGCCTTGGTGGGCTGGCCGTCCTCACCGAGGAACGCCGGGGTCTGCGTCACGGCGGCGGTGGCCTCGGACTCGACCGTGGAGGTCTCGGTCGCGCCGGGCAGCGTGCCCGTCACGGCGACCGTGATCGTCTTGCGGACGTCGGTCGGGTCGACGACGTAGCTCGCGGCCTTCGACAGGACGTTGCCGTCCTGGTCGGTCCAGGAGTACTTGTACCCCGCCTCGTCGTCGAAGCCGGTGACGACGGCGACGAGTCGGGTGCCGACCTTGGCCGTGCCCTCGATGGTGACGGTGGCGTCGGCGGCCTTGGCCGTGACGTCCGGCTTCGGGGTCTCGGTCGGCTTCGGAGCCTCGGTGGCGGCCGGCGCGGTGGTCTCCGGCGCGGCGGGCTCGGTGGCCTCGGGGGTGGGCGCCGGGGCTTCCTCGGCCGGAGCCGGGGTCTCGGGCGCGGTCTCGACGGGCGGGTCCGTCGGCGTGGGTGTCTCGTCGGAGACGACCGGAGCGGGCGTCTCGGCGGCCACGATCGGCTGCGTGGTGTCGAGCGTCTCGGCGTTGGCGGCCGTCGCGGTCATGATGCCGAGGCCGGTGGTCAGGCCGACCAAGGCGACGGTGGTGCCGACGGCGCAGGCGCGACGGACAGTGGAGGTGCTGCGGTGCACGGGATCCCCCAGGGATTCGGTCCGGGCTCATCGCCCAGATCATGTGAATTTGCCGAGAATGTCGGCGTTCTCGGATCGTAGCGGGATGAGGTTGCCGGGCTGTGACGATTCACCGGAATGTGACCCGGGTTGGGGGTGCGTGCGGGAAACCGCCGGACCCCCGCACGCGCGGCGCGCCCTGGGGGGGGGGGCGGCAGGACGGACGGGAGGCGCGGTGCGGGCCCGCACCGCGCCTCCCGTCCGTCCGGGGCCGCGTCTCAGGCGCGACGGCGACGCAGACGGTGGATCAGCAGACCGCCGCCGGCGGCGAGCAGGCCCAGCGCCCACGCGAGCGGCCCGGAGGCGTCAGCGCCCGTGTAGGCGAGGTGCCCACCGCCGCCGGCCGTCGGGGTCGTGTCGCCGACGGTCGCGACCGACGGCCGCACGTCCACGTCGAACGTGGTCGAGACGTCACCGAGGGCGACCGTGATGGTGTGCGGCGAGGCGTGCGGGAACCCGACGCGGGGCGCCCACTCGCCGTACGGCAGCGTCACTTCGTCGCTGGCCACGCTGCTCGTCACGACGGGCTGCGCGCCGTCGGACTCCTTCGTGCTGTTCCCGAACGCGTCGAGGGCCGTCACCCGGACGACCATCGTCGCGCCCTGGGCCACCGGGACGGCGTCGACCGGGATCGACTTCGGGCTCTCCGCGAAGATCTCGCGCAGGCCCTCGGCGTCACGGAGCCACCCCTTCGGGGAACCGATCGTGCCGACGAGCAGGCTGAGTTCCTCCGTCGCGGCGGGACGGATGGACAGGTGGACGTACTGGGTGGCAGCGCGGGACCCGTTCATGGCCATGACCTGGAAGTCGTACTCGCCGGCCACCGTCGGGGCGCCGCTCAGGACCCCGCTCGTGTCACCGACGGCGAGGCCGAGCGGTGCGATCGGGTGTTCGTTGCCCGGGACGGGGAACGCCGTCGGGCCGGTCAGCAGGACGTAGTGCAGCTCCGTCGACGACCCCGTCGCGGTGAAGGTGCGCTCGATCTGCTCGCCCGCGGTGGTCTCGATGCGGATGGGTGACTCGGGGGTCGAGGGGTCGGTGAACGTGATGGTGTCCGGGGCGGAGGGCTCGTCGGTGTCCTCGGCGCCGACCACGACCTCGAACGACGTGGAGACACCCCCTTCGGAGACGGTCACGGTCCGGGTGCCGGTGCCGCCGAAGGTCACGGTGTTCGAGGAGTCCCCGTCGTTCCACACCGCCGAGTCGGAGTCGTCCGTGCTCGTGACCGTCGACCGGGGGTAGTCCGGACCCGGCGTGGTCCGGTTGCCGTACGCGTCGACTGCGAGCCCGGCGAGCGTGAGGGGGGTGCCCTCGGCGACGGGGATGCTCGGCACGATGCGGACCCGGCCCTGACCGGCTGCCTGTTCCCAGATCGTGCCGTCGGTCTCGACCTGCCACAGCCCGTTGTAGTCGGGGGTGGCGACGCCGAACGTCACGCCCACGGGGTCACCGGGAGCGACCGTCAGCTCGACGTACTGGGTGATCTCGGTCGAGCCGCTCAGGGCGACGACCTGGAACCGGAAGGTCCCTGCCTCCTTCGGGTCGCCGCTCAGGACGCCGGTGTCGACGTTGACCCAGTAGTCGGAGGACGGGGCGTCCTGGATGGCGTAGCCGACGGTGCCGTCGCCGCCGGTGGTCTCGAAGGTGCGAGTGAAGGGCGTGCCGCTGGTGGCGGTGAGCTCGATCGGGTCCTCGGCGGTGGACGGTTCCGTGAAGGCGAGGTCGCTGCCGTCGTCGGCCGCGGGTGCCGCAGGTGTCGCCGGTGCGGCGGGTGCCGTGGGCTCTGGTGCCGGCGTTTCCGGGACCGCAGTCGGCGTCGGGCCGGTGGACGGGCCTCCCGGCTGCTCGTCGGTGTCGACCGTCGTGACGGGCGCGGCGGGCTGGGCCGGCGTACCGGGCTCGGCCGGCGTACCGGGTGTCGCCGTGCTCGTGGCGGTCGTGGGCTCGGCCGCGACGGCGGTCGCGGCGCCGATGCCGAACGCCGACGACGCGGTGACGATGGCGACCGCTGCGCCGATGGCAGCGACCCGTCGTGTGGTGGAGGTGCAGGGCTGGTTCATGGGATCCCCCTCGGATGCCGGTCTGGGCACCGGGAGGTGCCCTCATCCAGGAGATGTCTGCGTCGACGAGATCCTGACGGATGCACAGGTCTCGATCCGGTCACGGCGCCGTCTCGCGTGCGCGCTGGCTGGCGTGCGCGTCGGCTGGCGTTCGCGCCGGCGGATCAGTCGCCGACAGCCGCCGCCGCGCGCTCGAGCGCGTCACGGAGTGCGCGGACCGCCGGGGACGACGACCCCGCGGACCGCACCACGGTGAAGATCGTGCGTCGTGGCCCCTCCGGCAGCTCGAGCAGCCGACAGGTCGTCGTCCGACCGGTCCACATCAGGTCCGGCATCAGGCTCACCGCGTTCCCCGACTCGACCAGGCGGATCTGCGTCTGCAGGTCCGCGGTCTCGTACCGGACGTCGGGCTCGAAGCCCCAGCGCCGACAGACCTGCTCGGCGAAGTGCCGCGACGCGGTGCCGCGGGGTTCCATCACCCAGGGCATGGTGCGGGCGTCCTCGAGCGACGACACCGGGCGCAGGGCCGTGTCGAGCGGGGGCAGGGCGAGCCGGACGGCGTCGGTCGTCAGGTCGGAGCGGTCGAGCCCGGGCAGGTGCGGAGCGGCGTGGGCCGGGTACTGCTCCGCGATGACCATGTCGAAGTCACGAGCCCACGTCTCGTTCAGTGCGGTCTCCGGTTCCCGCTGGACCATCTCGACCCGGACGTCGGGGTGTTCCGTGGCCATCTCGTGCAGGGCGCTCGGCATCAGGGCGAGAGCCGCGGACTGGAACACGGCGACCCGGACGCGGCCCTGCACGGACGACAGGGTCTCCTCGACCTGTGACTGCGCGTGCTCGAGGACGTCGAGCACCTGGCCCGCCGCAGCGACCAGTACCTCGGCCTGCGGGGTGAGCTGGAGCCGACGCCCGGCCTTGCGGAGGAGCTGCACGCCGGCCTCCCGCTCCAGGGCGCTCAGCTGCTGCGAGACCGCCGACGGAGTGAAGTTCACGGCCTCGGCGACGGCCGCGATCGTGCCGCGGATGGACAGCTCACGGAGGAGCACGAGACGGCGGACGTCGAGCATGGTCCGACGCTAGCCGGATCAGGAACAGAACGGTAGCGGAACTGAACGGTATCCATCAGGAACGCTCACTTCCGCTACCGCATCCCCGACCTCCACACTGAACCCATGACGACGCTGCACGAGGACTCCGCCATCGACCACGACGCCCTGGCGGACCAGTCCGTCGCGCTCGTCCGACAGTGGCTCGCCGAGGCCGAGTCCTACCCGGTCGACGGCTCGGCGAAGCAGCTCGCCGGCGTGCTCGCCGACCCCGCCGGACTCGACTTCGCCGTCGGGTTCGTCGACGGGGTCGTGCGACCGGAAGACCTCGCCGTCGCCGCACGCAAGCTCCGCCAGATCGCCCCGGACGCCCCCGGGTTCCTGCCCGCCGCGCTCCGCGGACTCGTCCGGCTCGGCGGCGGCATGGCCCCGGTGCTGCCGAACGTCGTCGTCCCCATCGCTCGACGGGTCCTCCGGAACATGGTCGGCCACCTGATCGTCGACGCCACCGACTCCAAGCTCGGCCCGGCCATCGCCGGCATCAAGCGCGAAGGCGTCCGCCTCAACGTCAACCTGCTCGGCGAGGCCGTCCTGGGGGAGCGCGAAGCCGCCCGCCGACTCGAGGGCACGCACAAGCTCCTGGCCCGCGACGACGTCGACTACGTCTCCATCAAGGTGTCCTCGACGGTGCACCCGCACTCGCCGTGGGCGTTCGGCCACGCGGTGGACGACATCGTCGAGCAGCTCCGACCGCTCTTCCAGCGTGCCGCAGCCGCCACCCCGGCCAAGTTCATCAACCTCGACATGGAGGAGTACAAGGACCTCGACCTCACCATCGCGGTCTTCACGAAGCTCCTCGACGAGCCCGAGTTCCTCGGCCTCGAAGCCGGCATCGTGCTGCAGGCGTACCTGCCCGACGCGCTCGCCGCGATGCAGGAGCTGCAGGAGTGGTCCGCCGCCCGCCGCGCTCGTGGTGGTGCCGGCATCAAGGTCCGTCTGGTGAAGGGCGCGAACCTGCCGATGGAGCAGGTCGAGGCCTCGGTCCACGGTTGGCCGCTCGCCACCTGGCACACCAAGCAGGACTCGGACACCAACTACAAGCGCGTGCTCGACTGGGCGCTCACCCCGTCGCGCGTCGAGAACGTCCGCGTCGGTGTCGCCGGGCACAACCTGTTCGACGTCGCGCACGCCTGGTTGCTCGCCGGTGAGCGCGGCGTGCGGGACGGCATCGAGTTCGAGATGCTGCTCGGCATGGCGCAGGGGCAGGCGTCGGCCGTGAAGAACACCGTCGGTTCGCTCCTGCTCTACACACCGGTCGTGCACCCGGGCGAGTTCGACGTCGCGATCGCCTACCTGATCCGTCGCCTCGAAGAGGGCGCGTCGCAGGACAACTTCATGTCCGCGGTCTTCTCGCTGGTGTCCTCGCCGCCGCTGTTCGCCCGTGAAGAGGAGCGCTTCCGCGCGTCCCTGGTGCCGCTCGCGACACCCGAGGGTCTCGAAGCGCCGGCCTCCCACCGGGTCGCCGACCGGTACGCCGCCGTCGGCCGCCCCGGCCCCGGCCACTTCGAGAACACCCCGGACAGCGACCCCTCGGTCGGCGCCGTCCGCGCCTGGGGCGACGCCATCACCGCACGGGTCGCCTCGTCGACGCTCGGCGTCCGCGCCGTCCAGGAGGCCCGGGTCGACTCCGCCACGGCGCTCGACACCGCGCTCAGCCGCGCCAAGGCCGCCGGTGCGGTCTGGGGTACCTGGTCCGGTGGTGCGCGTGGTGCCGTGCTGCACGCCGTCGGCGACGCACTCGAGGCGAACCGCGCCGCCCTCATCGAGGTCATGGCGTCGGAGACCGGCAAGACCATCGACCAGGCCGACCCCGAGGTGTCCGAGGCGATCGACTTCGCGCACTTCTACGGCACCCTGGCGTCCTCGCTCGACGACGTCGACGGTGCGACCTTCACGCCCGCGGCGCTGACCCTGGTCGCGCCGCCGTGGAACTTCCCCGTCGCGATCCCCGCCGGATCGACCCTCGCCGCGCTGGCGGCCGGGTCCGCCGTCGTGCTGAAGCCCGCGCCGCCCGCCGAGCGCTCCGGCGCCGTGCTCGCCTCGATCATCGAGACCGCGCTCGACGCCCACGGGGCCCCGGCCGACGTGCTCGCGTTCCTGCAGGTGTCCGAGAGCGACCTCGGACAGCAGCTCATCGCGTCGCCGATGGTCGACCAGGTCATCCTCACCGGTGCGTACGAGACGGCCGAGCTCTTCCGCTCGTTCCGTCCCGACCTGCCGCTGCTCGCCGAGACCTCGGGCAAGAACGCCGTGATCGTCACGCCGTCGTCCGACCTCGACCTCGCCGTGAAGGACGTCGTCGCGTCGGCGTTCGGGCACGCCGGCCAGAAGTGCTCGGCCGCGTCCCTCGTCGTCATGGTGGGCTCGGTCGCGAAGTCGAAGCGCTTCCGCAACCAGCTGCTCGACGCGGTGGCCTCGCTCACGGTGGGGTACCCGACCGACGCCGCGACGCAGATGGGCCCCGTCATCGAGCCGGCCTCGGGCAAGCTGCTCGACGGCCTCACGAAGCTCGGCGCGGGGGAGTCCTGGGCCGTCGAGCCGAAGCAGCTCGACGAGACCGGCAAGCTCTGGAGCCCGGGTGTCCGACAGGGCGTCCGCCGTGGCTCGGAGTTCCACCGCACCGAGTACTTCGGCCCGATCCTCGGCATGATGACCGCGGACTCGCTCGACGAGGCGATCGACATCGTGAACGAGGTCGACTACGGCCTGACCTCGGGCCTGCACTCGCTCGACCCGGTCGAGATCGGCACGTGGCTGTCGCGGATCCAGGCGGGCAACCTCTACGTCAACCGCGGCATCACGGGCGCCATCGTCCGCCGCCAGCCGTTCGGCGGGTGGAAGAAGTCGGCCGTCGGCGCCGGCACGAAGGCCGGTGGGCTGAACTACCTGCTCGGGCTCGGGTCGTGGACGCCGGCACCGGCGTCCGGTGCGTCCGGTGTCGCCGTGTCGGGTCCGGTCTCGGCGTTCGCCCGGGCTGCCGAGGTCGCTTCGCCGATGCTCGACCGCGCGCTGGCGTCCGACGAGCAGGCCTGGTCGACGCTGTTCGGCACCGCGACCGACGTCTCGGCGCTCTCCGCTGAGCGGAACATCGCCCGGTACCTGCCGTTCCCGTCGGTGCAGGTGCGGCTGGCCGCGGTCGCCGAATCGGACGCAGACACTGACGCTTCGGTGGTCGAGCTCGTCCGCGTCGTCGCCGCTGCGCTCCGTGCCGGCACGACGATCGAGGTCTCCACGGCCGCGACGCTGCCGTCGTCCGTCGCCGCGGCGATCCGTTCGCTGCCGATCGTCCGCTCGCTGTCGCAGACAGTGTCCGACGAGGCCTTCGCGAGCTCGGTCGCCTCGGGGCCCTCGACCCGGGTGCGGCTCATCGGCGGCGACACCTCGGCGCTGTACTCGGCCGTCGGTGGTCGTCCGGACGTCGCGGTGTACGGCGGCCCGGTGACCGAGGCCGGGCGGCTCGAGATCCTGCCGTTCGTCCGCGAGCAGGCGGTGTCGATCACGGCGCACCGCTTCGGCACGCCGAACCACCTGACCGACGACCTGATCTGACCCCGGACTGCGGCGCTGGCGTTCGGGTCCAGCGCCGCTTGCACGACCGAAGTGCCCCCGAACCGCGCGATCGCGTGGTTCGGGGGCACTTCGGTTGTGTGGCGTGCGGAACGTCGTCCACGGGGCTGTCCGGTCGCCGCACGCCCTCGGGCGCCTCGGAGGGACCGAGCGTTGCCTGGGGTGCGCGTCGCAACCACGGCGCGCAACCCCTGAGGAGCTCCACCATGACCGAGCCGTTCGCGCGCCCGACCGCCCTGGCCCACGTCCGTGTCACCGTGACCGACATCCACCGGAGCAAGGCCTTCTACCAGCTGCTGCTCGGCACGGATCCGGCGATCGACTTCAGCGACCAGGTCGACGAGCCGGGTGTCCGCGAGGACCGCGAGCGTTTCTACGGCGGATCGGTGTTCCGGCTCGGTGACCAGGTGTTCGGACTCCGTCCGGTCGCTCCCTCGGGGCAGACGTTCGATCCGGACAGCGTCGGCCTCGACCATGTGAGCTTCGTCGTGGGTTCGGTCGACGAGCTGCACGAGGCGGCCGCCCGACTCGACGCCGCGGGTGTCGAGCACGGCGAGGTCACCGACCTCGGCGACGCCGGCATGGTGATCCTGTCCGTGCAGGACCCCGACGACATCAACCTCGAGCTGGCTGCTCTGAAGGGCTGAGGTCGTCAGTCAGCGACGGCGGGCTGCTGCGCGACCATCGAGCCGGTCACGAGCTCGCGGAGCTCGGCGGGCAGCGGGATCGGTCGGCGGGCGCCCTCGCGGTCGATGATGACGTGCACGAACTCACCGGTGGCGAGCAGGGCGCCGTCGGACTGCCGGAACAGGCCGAACTCCCACGACAGGCTCGTGGTGCCGAGGTGCTTCGAGCGCATCCCGACCTCGATGACGTCCGGCCAGACGGCGGACTCGACGAACCGGCAGCTCGACGACACCAGCACGGCGATCCACTCCGACGAGAACGGGTCGAGCCCGGCGACCTCGCGGAACCAGTACGTCGACGCGTTGTCCATCGCCGAGTAGTAGATCGTGTTGTTGACGTGCCCGAACATGTCGTTGTCGTTCCACCTGGTGGGGTACGAGCGGCGGAACGGGTACTCGTCGATGGTCATCGGTCTCCGATCGGTGGTGCGGGTGTGGCGTGCACCGCGTCGGGCCGCAGGACGTACTCGAACGCCGCACGTGCCCGGTCGGGATCAGGGGTCTCACCGGAGATGAACTCGGCGTAGGTGAACGACTCGGAGATCCGGACGAGCAGCCGTGCGAGCTCCTCAGCCGACAACGGTGCCGGATCGAACGTACCGGACGACTCCTGCTGCTCGATGAGTGCGGTGACCCGGGCGACGAACCGGCTCTGCACGTCGCTGTCCGAGGTGGTGAGCAGACGCATCGCCCGAGCGGGTTCGCGCGTCAGGAACGCCCGGAAGTACGGGGCGTCGATCAGGTCGGCGGTGAACCGGTCGAGCACGACGACGAGCCGGGCTGCTCCGGTCGCCCCGATCTCGTCGGCGGCGTGGGTGGCTCCGTCGAGGGTCGGGACTGCGAGGGACCACAGGATCTCGGACAGCAACCGGTCACGGTTGCCGACCCACCGGAACAGCGACGTGCGGTCGACGCCGAGTGCGGCAGCCAACGCCCCCATGTCGATCCGTGAGCCGGCGATGAAGGTGTGACGGGCCTCCCGGAAGGCGCGCAGCGCAGAGTCCGATGTGTACACGCGATCCTCTCTTGCAACGTTTTCGAGAATGATGCATCGTGGTTCCCATGTCAACGACGATGCCCGCGACGCCCCTGCTCGAATCGGACTTCTACGGCTTCCAGCAACAGCTCACCGAGCAGGAGCGCGCATCGCTCGGGCAGCTCCGGCAGTACCTCGAGCGCGAGGTCGCGCCCATCGCCGACGCGTACTGGGCGCGCGCCGAGTTCCCGATGCAGGTCATCGCGCCCCTCGCCGAGCTCGGCATGTACGGGCCGGGCGTCCCGCTCGTGCGGCAGTTCGAGAACTCGGCGGTGTACCGCGGCTGGGCGGCCCTCGAACTCGGACGCGTGGACGCGAGCGTCGCCACCTTCATCGGCGTGCAGTCCGGCCTGGCGATGAACTCGATCGCGGTCGCCGGCAGCGACGAACAGCAGCGCGAGTGGCTCCCGCGGATGGCCGCGGGTGAGATCGTCGGGGCGTTCGGGCTCACCGAGCCGTACTCCGGCAGCGACTCCGCGAAGGGCCTGCGCACCACCGCCCGGCGCGAGGGCGACGAGTGGGTGCTCGACGGCGAGAAGCGCTGGATCGGCAACGCCACCTTCGCCGACGTCGTCGTGATCTGGGCGAAGGACGTCGCCGACGGTCAGGTCAAGGGGTTCCTCGTCACCACCGACACCGCGGGCTTCACCGCGACCAAGATCGAGGACAAGATCGCCCTGCGCGGGGTGCAGAACGCCGACATCGTCATGCAGGACGTCCGGGTGCCCGAGTCGCGTCGGCTGCAGAACGCCACGTCGTTCCGCTCGACCGCCGAGGTGCTCCGACTGACCCGCACCGAGGTCGCCTGGCAGGCCGTCGGCATCGCGGTCGGGGCGTACGAGGCCGCGCTGGCCTACGCCCGTGAGCGGATCCAGTTCGGCAAGCCGATCGCTGCGCACCAGCTCGTGCAGGACCTGCTCGTCAAGTCGCTGTCGAACATCACGGCCTCGATCGCACTGTGCACGCAGGCCTCGGCCATGCAGGACGCCGGGGTCGGCGGCGACGAGCACTCGGCGATGGCGAAGGCGTTCGCCACCGCGAAGATGCGGGAGACCGTCGCCTGGTGCCGCGAGGTGCAGGGCGGCAACGGCATCGTGCTCGACAAGGGCGTGGCCCGGTTCTTCGCCGACGCCGAGGCGATCTACTCGTACGAGGGCACGCGCGAGGTCAACACCCTGATCGTCGGACGGGCGATCACCGGGCAGGCCGCGTTCGTCTAGCGGCCAGCCCGGCCCGCCGCGCTACCCGAGCAGCGCCGGCCGCTCCCACTCCTGGTCGAGCACGTGCTGCCCGAGGAACGCGAACACCGTCTCGTACCAGACCACCGCGTGCTGCGGAGCGAGCACCCAGTGGTTCTCGTCCGGGAAGTACAGGAACCGGTGCGGCATCGAGCCGTCCGGTGCCGCGTGGTGCTCCGCGAGCTCGGACCAGAGCCGCAGCCCCTCGCCGATCGGCACCCGGTAGTCCTTGTCGCCGTGGATGACGAGCATCGGTGACGTGATGTCACCCACGAACCGGTGCGGGTCGTTCGCCGCGATCCCGTCGGCGTCGAAGATCGACGACCAGTACTGCGACGAGTCCGTCGTGCCGTTGAACTGGTCGAGCGCCCACAGGCTCGCGTGGGTGACGATCGCGCGGAACCGGTCGGTGTGCCCGGCGACCCAGTTCGCCATGTACCCGCCGAACGACCCACCCATCGCGGCGGTGCGGGTCGCGTCGATGTCCGCCCGCGCCTCGACCACGTCGGTGATTGCCATCAGATCGGTGTACGGCGCCTGCCCCCAGGCGTTCCAGCCGCGGTTCACGAAGTCGAGTCCGTAACCGGTGGACAGCGCGGGGTCCGGCAGGAGCACGGCGTAGCCCCGGGCTGCGAGCAGCATCGGGTTCCAGCGCCAGGACCACTGGTTCCACGAGTTGAGCGGTCCGCCGTGGATCCACAGGACGAGCGGGTGCGGCCCCTCACCGTCGGGCACGACGAGCCAGCCGCGCACGCGGGCGCCGTCGGCTGCGGTCGTCTCGACCTCTTCCAGGTGGGCGGGCACGTCCGGCAGGGGCGCCGGAGTCGCCAACGGGGTCACCGTGCCGTCCGCCGCGATCCGCACCGGGTGCAGCGGGGCCGCCCAGGAGGCCCGGAGCGCCACGACCACGCCCGTCGCCGCCGCCACGCGCAGGCTCGAGTACGCCCAGTCGTCGTGCGTCAGCTGCTCGACGGCTCCGCCGTCGAGGGGGATGCGGAAGACCGGCGCGCGGCCGTCCTGGTCGGCGACCGCCAGGAGCGCGCGGTCGCCGTGTTCGAACACGAGCTCGCTCGGCCAGCGGTCCCAGCCGGTCGCGACGCGGCGGGCGTCGGAGCCGTCGATGCCGGCGACCCAGACCTCCTGCTGGTTCGCGCCGGCCGGGGTGGAGCGGACGGTGCGGACCCAGGCGATCGTCCGGCCGTCGTGGCTGAGCGCCGGCATCTCGTGGTCGACGTCGACGTCGTCGAACAGCACCGTGCGGTGGCCGCTGGACAGGTCGATGGTGACGAGCGTCGAGCGGTCTCCACGGGCCTCCCGGACGCCCACGGAGGCCAGCAGGACCGAACCGTCGGGCGTGAGCGCCCCGTCGACGTGGTCGAGCGAGCGTCCGGGGGCCGGTGTGCGGTCGACGGGCTGGACGGGCTCGGCGCTGGCGCCGACGGCGTCGCTGCCGGTGTCGCTGTCGCTGTCGGCCGTGTCGAGCGTCAGCACGTGCGTCTGGGCCGGCCCGAGGTCGTGGTCCCAGTACCGGACCGGGTAGGTCTCGTGCAGGATCGCGCGGACCTGCTTGTCCTTCCGGCTCTTCCGGAGCTCCGCGTCGGCCTCGAGCACGGTCGCGGGGTCGGAGCCGGCCCCCGGCAGCAGGTCGGCGGTCAGCGCCACGACGTCCGACGAGGCCGCGGTGGCCAGGACCCCACCGACGCCGCCGGCCAGGCGGGTGAGCGGACGGGCCTCGCCACCGGTCGCGGGCAGCACCCAGAGCTGGGCTGTCTCGAGGTCGGTGGCGTCGGCGTCGGGCCGGGCGGAGACGAAGAGCAGGTCGCCGGTGCGGGTGAAGGCGATGCCGCCCTCGCCCTTGGCGGAGCGCGTGAGGCGGACCGGGCGTGCGGCGGGTGTGCCGGCGTCGTCCGTGTCCTCCGCCGGGGCTGCTGGTACCTGCCAGATCGACCGGCGGTACCCGGTGCCGTCGGGGTCGAGGGCACTGACCGTCAGGGCGACGCGGGTGCCGTCGGCGCTGATGTCGATGCCGTCGACACGGGGGAGCGCGACGTACTGGTCGACGTCGGAGAACGGGGTGCTCATGCGTGCACGCTCGCCAGGTCCTCGGCCCAGAAGGCGGCGACCTGCTCGGCGACCGCGGTGCCCTGGGCGTGGCCGGCCTCGGCTGACGGTGCCTGGGTGGCGAGCGAGAGCGAGTTCGTGCCGAAGGCCTGCTGGGAGGCACTGTCCGCCACGACGACCTCGACCGACGAACCACCGGCGCGCAGGGCCTCGACGGCGACGTCGAGCCACGGCCCGCACGGGGACGGGCCCTCGGGGCCGCAGGCGATGACGAGCACCCGCTCGTACCCGGCGGCGGCGTCGGCGTTGGTGCCCGAGCGGACGCCACCGTCGACGTACGGGCGGCCGTCGATGGTGACAGGGGTCCAGACGAAGGGCACCGAGCAGCTCGCGGCGACCGCACGGGGGAGCGGCACGCCGTCGGCCGCCGTCAGCAGGCGGAAGGTGCCGTCGGTGGCGTCGACCGCGGTGACGGCGAGCGGCTTCTCCGGCCACTCGGTGGACGGGAGCGTCTCGCCGAAGGTCGCCGTGCGCTCGTCGTCGCTCTGACCACCGACGACCTGCTGGGCGGCCTGACCGAGTCGAGCCCGGGCGTCCTGCTCGCCGGTCGCACCCTGCAGTGCTGCGCCGATGTGCTGCTGCACGGCCTCGACGTCGATGGGGGCCGGCTCTTGGTAGGTGGTCGGCGCCGGGGTGTGCTGCTGGTCGTAGGCCTGCTGGACGGCCCCGTTCCGGACGAACGCGCCGACGACGCTGCCGGCGCTGGTGCCGACGACGAGGTCGGCCGCGTCGAGGTCGACGCCGGCTTCCTGCAGGGCGACGAGGACACCGACTTCCCACGCGATGCCGGCGACACCTCCGCCACCGAGGACGAGGGCTCTGGATCCGGGAACGGGCGTGCTGACGTCGGTCATGAGTCCTGCTTACCAGCTGCGTGCGACGGGCCGGTGGAGGCCGATGGATCCTGTGGAGAACCCGCCTGTGGACAACTCCGTCCGCGTCGGTGGCGTGACCTAGCGTCGTGGTCATGGGGAACCAGCGTTCAGGACGGGTCGGCACGGTCGTGTGGCCGATCGTGGTGGCTGCTGCGCCCACCGCGGCGTTCCAGCTGCCGAACCTGTTCGTCACGCCGGCGGTCCGGCTGTCGCTCGTCGCGTTCGGGCTCGTCGTGCTCGTCGGCGCCGTGACCGTGCAGGTGGTCCGGACCCGGCGCAGCGACGCCGCCCGGTCGGTGGCCGAGGACAACGCCACCGCGGCGGAGCTCGAGCAGTCGACGGCGGTCCGGTACGCGTTCGGCCAGATCGCCACCCGGCTCGTCCGGTTCACCGAGCTGCCCCGGTCCGAGCGCCACGGCGAGCTCTCGGTCGTCGCCGACCGCGTCGCCGTGGCCCTGGCGTTCTACCTGCTGCCGAAGGTGCCCGACGTCCGCGCCAACGTGTACCAGCTGTCCACCGATCTGCGGGCGCTCGAGCCGATCGGTCACGGTGGCGCCGGCGACACCGCCGGGGTCTTCCGAGCGGGCACGCCCTACGGCGACCGCAACCTCGAGTGGGTGCTGGTCGGGGGATCACCCCGGATCGTCGGTGACCGCTCGGCCGACGTGGACGTCGACCAGGACCTGCCGGGCTTCGAGCCGCGGTACACCTCGTACGTCTCGGTGGTGATCCGGTCCGACCAGTACTCGTTCGGCATGCTCACCGTCGACTCCCCGGTCCCCGACGCCTTCACCGAACTCGACGCCAAGAACATCGCGATGATGGCGTCGTTCATGGCCGTCGCGTTCTCGTTGACCTACTCGTTCCCCGAGCGCGACCGCAATCCAAGGAAAGGCCCGTGATGCTCACACGCTCTGTCGGACGCTCGACGTACGATGCCCCCATGACGACCGTGAACCCTGCTCCGCCGTCGTTCGGGCGTGCCCGGATCTCCTCGCCGAACTGGAACGACACCACCACCGACGCCGACTACGAAGACCTCGACGTCATCGCCGCCAACATCGAACGCGAGCGCGTTGCAGCCCGGCTCCGGGTCACCGCAGCCATCGCCGCGCGTCTGGGTCGCTGACCCCTCCCGCATCGTCCACGACGAACGGCTCCCACGCATGCGTGGGAGCCGTTCGTCGTCTGCTGAGCCCGAGCCGGAGCCGGAACTGGTGTCGCAGCTACGGCGCCTCGGTCACGTCGATGAGCACCTTGCCGACCGTGTCCTGCTCGACCGCGTCGTGCGCCTGGGCGGTCTGCTCGAGCGCGAAGCGGGTGAGCGGAAGCCCGGCGTCCTCGCCGACCGGCAGCACACCGTCGTGCAGCGCCTCGGTGACGTCCTCGGCCGCCGCGGACAGCGCCTCGTCGCCGATCGTGTAGAGCAGCAGGAACTGGTAGCGGGCGTTCACGCTCATGTTCGGGCGGATCGGCAGGCTCGCCTCGTCGCCGCCGTTGTTCGCGTAGATCGACACGACACCGTGGTTCGCCAGCACGTCGGCGACCAGCGCGGCGTTCTGCGGGATCGACACCTCGACGACGATGTCGACACCGTCGGGTGCGATCGACCGGATGCGCTCGGCGGCGTCCTCCTCGCGGTAGTTCACGACGTGGTGGGCGCCGGCCGCCGTGGCGAGGGCTGCCTTCGCGTCCGAGCTGATCGTCGTGATGACGGTCGCTCCGGCCCAGCGGGCGAGCTGGATCGCGGCGTGCCCCACGGCACCGGCGCCGCCGGCGACGAGCACGGTGAAGCCGTCGAGGGATCCGGGGCCTAGACGTGCGGGGCCGTCCTCGTGGGTGGTGAGGGCGCGGTGCGCCGTCATCGCGGGGACGCCGAGCGAGGCGCCGACGTCGAACGAGACACCGTCGGGCAGCGGGACCACGCGCGACTCGGGCACGACCGTGTACTCCTGTGCCGTGCCGGTCGGCCGTGACGCCGCCGCCATGAACAGCCAGACGCGGTCGCCGACGGCCAGCCCGTCGACTCCGGGGCCGACGGCGTCGACGACACCGGCGCCGTCCTGGTTCGGCGTGATCTCGGGGAAGGGCAGTCCGTCGCCGTACGTGCCGCCGGCACGGGCCTTCCAGTCGGTCGGGTTGACGCCGGAGACGACGACGCGGACGCGGACCTCGCCGGCTCCGGGCTCCGGGATCTCCCGCTCGACGAGTTCGAGGACGCTGCTGGCACCGGGCTTCGTGTAGACGATCGATCGCATGTCCCCAGGCAACCACTCGTCGCCGTCGGGGATTCCGAGTGCGGGGTGCTCAGCGCGCGTCGTACCCCTCGCGCGCCTCGGCGACGTCGGGCATGTGCGAGGTGGCCCAGTCCTCCAGCGGGACGAGCACCGTGCGCAACGACCGCCCGAGCTCGGTCAGTTCGTACTCCACGTGCGGCGGGATCTCGGGGAACACCGTCCGCGTCACCATGCCGTCGCGCTCGAGGGCCCGCAGTGTCTGGGTGAGCATCTTCTGGGAGACCCCCTGCACCCGGGCCGCCACGGCCGAGTACCGTGCGGGACCGTCGGCGAGGGCGCCGATCGTCAGCACGCTCCACCGGTCGCCGATGCGGTCGAGCAGCTGCCGGCTGGGGCAGTCCGCCGCGTAGGGGCTGTACTCGAGTGCTGACATGGTCTCCTCCGCAACGCACCGCCAGGTGCCTACTTACTCAAAGAGAGTAACTCTTGTACGGTGACTGTCAACGTCGCTGACGCCCAGCACGTCCACGAAGGGAACACCATGACCAACATCGTCGTCTTCGGAGGCACCGGCTACGCCGGCTCCGCCATCACCCACGAGGCACTCTCCCGCGGCATCGCCGTCACCGCGGTGGCCCGCGACACGAGCAAGCTCGAGCCGGCCGAGGGTCTCACCCTGGCGCAGGGTGACGCGTTCGACGCCGACTTCGTGTCCGAGGTCACCAAGGGTGCCGACGTCGTCATCGTCTCGCTCCACGCCGTGCAGGCCGACGGCAGCGAGCTGAAGGACAAGTTCCAGCACTTCGTCGACGCCGCCGCTGCAGCCGGTGCGCGGCTCGGCATCGTCGGCGGTGCCGGCTCGATGCGCGTGTCCGAGGACGGCCCCCGACTCTTCGACACCGACGGCTTCCCGGACGCCTTCAAGGGTGAGGCGAAGAGCCACGCGCAGATCCTCGACGCCCTCCGTGCGTCGGACACCGAGGTCGACTGGTTCTACGTGAGCCCCGCCGCGGCCTTCGGCAGCTACAACCCGGGCGAGCGTCGCGGCACCTACCGCGCCTCGGACGAGGTCCTGCTCGCCGACGCCGAGGGCAACTCGGACATCTCCGGCGCCGACTACGCGATCGCGTTCGTCGACGAGATCGTCACCCCGGCGCACCACCAGACGCGTTTCGGCGTCGCCTACTGAGGCACTGCCCCTCGCAAGACACCGGTGTTCACGCAACACACCGCGGGATCCTGCGGCGTCGAGCGTGGACACCGGTGTCTTGCGTACCGCCGGGCGCGACCAACGGGCGGACGGGAGGCACGGGGCGGGGCCGCCACGGGCCTCCAGGCCGGCGGGTGGTCACCGCCAGGGCCCGCGTCAGTGCGCGACGATCGCCGGCACCGGCAGGTGGTGGCGCATCCGCACCGCCAGGTGCAGGCCGCCCCGGCGGGCGAGCACGAGCGCGATCACGGCGGCGGCCGCAGCCGGCACGCCACCGGCGACCATCATCCCCACGTGCGCACCGAAGTGGTCGACGATCTGCCCCATCAGGGGCCCGCCGATCGCCTGCCCACCGAGCAGCACGAGGACGTAGAGCGACATCACCCGGCCGCGGATCGCCACGTTCGACGACAGCTGCACGAGCGAGTTCGACGCGGTCTGGAACAGCAGCTGCGACATCCCGACAGCAACCAGCGCGACGGTGAACGGTGCGATCGCCGGGATCGACCCCGAGACGACGAGCAGCACGCCCGTCCAGAACACCCCGCCGACGATGGTGCGGAGCCGGACGACGGCCCTGCGGGTGGAGAGCAGCGCACCGACCAGGGCGCCGATCGCCACGGCGGAGTTGAACACCCCGTAGCCGCCGGCGCCGACGTCGTACACCTGTGACGCGAAGGCGGACAGCAGCACGGGCATCGTCAGCGCGAACACCGAGAAGAACGCGACGAGGATCACCGGCACGATGATCGTCGGCTTGTGCACGGCGTAGCGGAGGCCCTCCACGAGCTGCCCCTTGCCGCGGGGTGCCGGTGGTGTGCGGTGCAGTTCGGAGACCTTCAGGAACCCGAGCGTTACGACGACGGCGACGCAGGCGATCGCGTTCACACCGAACGACCACCCCGCGCCGACCGCGACGAGCAGTGCCCCGGACAGCGCCGGGCCGATCATGCCGCCGAGCTGGAACACCGACGAGTTCACGCTGATGGCGTTCCGCAGGTGCTTGTGCCCGACGATCTCGGTGACGAACACCTGCCGTGCCGGGTTGTCGATGACGGTGACCATGCCGACCAGGAAGGCGATCACCCAGATGTGCCACGCCTCGACGACGCCGGCGAGCGTCAGGACGGCGAGCAGCGCGGACAGCACCGCGAAGGCTCCCTGGGTGATCATCATGAGCGCGCGCTTCGAGAACCGGTCGACCAGGACGCCGCCGAGCAGCCCGAACAGCAGCATCGGCGCGAACTGGCAGGCGACCGTGATGCCGACCTGCGCGACCGACCCGGTCAGCTGCAGCACGAGCCAGTCCTGGGCGATGCGCTGCATCCAGCCGGCGGTCATCGCCACCAGGTTGGTCGCCGTGAACAGCCGGAAGTTCGGCACGGACAGGGCGATGAGCGTGTGGCGCCACGGCGGTCGCGTGGCCTGGATCGGGAGCGGTTCGGTGGGCGGGGGGAGGGTCGTCGGTGACGCGCTCACGGTGCGGGGTTCTCCGGACGTCGGTGTGGATCTGGTACCCCAACGAAACTACGTGGCGCCGGGCCATTCGATACCCCTATGGTGGCTATCACTCCATTGCGATGTCGAATGAGGTCGCACCGACGGAAGGCGCGACGTGCTCGATCCGGTCCTGTTGCAGACGTTCCTGGCCGTGGCGGAGACCGGCAGCTTCACGCAGGCCGGCACCCGGCTCGGCATCAGCCAGCCGACGGTGTCGCAGCACGTCCGGCGCCTGGAGACCGCGGTGGCGCGCACCCTGGTCGCCCGGGACACCCGCGGCGTCGCCCTGACCGACAACGGGGACGCGATGGCCGGGTTCGCACGGACGATCCTCGCCGCGCACGCCACCGCCGACGCCTACTTCTCCGGGGCGGCCACCCGCGGACGCCTGCGGTTCGGGGCGGCGGACGACCTCGCCATCACCCAGCTGCCGCGGATCCTGCGGGACTTCCGACGGCTGCACCCGCAGGTGAACCTCGAGCTCACGGTGAACCAGTCGTCACCGCTGCTCCGCCGGGTGCACGCCGGCCAGCTCGACCTGGTGTTCATCAAGCAGACGGCGGGGGAGTCCGCCGAGGGCACCCGGGTCGCCACCGACCAGATGGTGTGGATGGCGCAGGACGGCATCGCCCTGGAACCCGGCGAACCCGTCCCGCTCATCGCGTACCAGGCGCCGAGCATCAGCCGGCAGATGGCGATCGACGCCCTCGAGGCAGCCGGCCGCACCTGGCGGATCACGTGCAACACCCGCGACGTCAACGGGGTGCTCGCCGCGGTGCGCGCGGGCATCGGCGTCGCGGTGTTCCCGCACTCGCTGATCCCGGCCGACCTGGTGAAGGTGTCGCAGCGGCTCGGGCTGCCGGACCTGCCGGCGGTGGACTACGTCCTCATCGCGAACCCGACGGTGCAGCGAGAGCCGATCGACGCGCTGACGAACGCGATCCTGTCCCGTGGGGTCGTCCGCGCCGTCTGAGCGCGTGCGGCGCTACGGGGCGAGCGTCGGGGTCGTGCCGGTGCCGGTGACGTCCGGCAGCGTCACGCCCACGAGCGGCAGCAGCGCTGCAGCGACCGCCCACAGCAGCACGACCGTGCCGACGCCACCGAGCACGGCGCCGAGCAGCGCGACCGGCCGCTGCCACGTGGCCGTGCGGTCGCGAAGCGTCACGATCGAGAGGACCAGCGCGAGCAGTCCGAGCACCACGCCGACGCCGTGCACGGTCGCCGGAGCGGTGAACCACCAGGCCGCCAGACCGATCGTCGCGATCCCGGCGACGGCACCGAGCACCGCGCCGGCGGTCGCGCCGAGCGCACGGCGTGGCTCCGGCAGGGCGGCTGCGGCCGCGGGCTGGTCGAGCAGTTCGGTCGGGAGGCCCGCCTCGCCCCCGTCAGTACCCTGCGGCACCGGGGCGGGTGCGACCAGGGCCGTGGTCGCGGCGGTGTTCCGGGTCGCGACGGCGGGGCCGCCGGGAGCGGCGGTCGTCGGCGCCGCGTGCAGCACGGCGTCGAACGACCGTGCGACTGCGGGAGCGGTTGCGGCCGACCGTGCGGCGGCCTGTTGGTGGGCGAAGCGTCGGGGCGTCCGGTAGCCGATCGGGCCGACGGGCTCGGGTTCGGTGCCCTCGACGACCACGTGCTCGAGGCCGGGCACCGAGAACCGGGGCTGGCCGGGGACGGGCACCGCGGGGGTGGCGGTCGGCGGTGCCGGGGCGGCTTCCGGCGACGGGGTGGTGAGCGGTGCGACGAGTGGTGCGGCGTCCGCCGAGGCGGGTGCGGCGGCGACCGGGGAGACCGGCACGACGAGCCCGGAGGCGGGGACGACCGACGACGGCGGCACCGCGGGGGTCTCGAACGGCACGGTGTGCACGTTCGGCGACATCGGGGCCGGGGGCAGCAGTTCCTGCTGCGGCGGGAAGTCGGGCACCGGGCCGTCGGCCTCGACCAGGGCGGCGATCGACGCGGGTTCGGACGTCGGTGCGTGCGCGGCCGGCGCATGCGCTGCGGGTGACCGCTCAGCCGCGGCGTTCCCTGCCGGGGCGACCGTGGTCGGTGGGACCGGCGCCGCGTGGGCGGCGCGTGACGAGGCGGGGGTGGGGCGGGCCTCCCGGCCGGAGGCGTTCACGTGACCGGCGGCGGCGACCCGCTCGGGCGCGACCTCGTCGACGGGCGGCGCGGTCACCCAGGCCGGGACGGGCCGACGGGGCCGGTCCGATTCGGGCATGCGATGCGCTGCCACTGCGGCGCTCCTTCCGTCGACTGATCCATGCTCAGTTGTAGCGGCAACCGCTGTGCGGATCGCAGCCCCAGTTCGGGGTCGCCGGTACGTTCGGGTGATGACCGGAATCGAACACCGTCCCCTGGGCCCCTCGGGGCTCGTCGTCTCCACCGTCGGCCTCGGCTGCAACAACTTCGGGCGGCGGGGAACCGCGTCCGAGTCGCAGGAGGGCACCGACGCCGTCGTCGCCGCGGCCCTGGACGCCGGGGTGACGCTCTTCGACACCGCGGACATCTACGGCGGCGTGCCGGGCATGTCCGAGGAGATGCTCGGACGCTCGATCCGCGGCCGCCGCGACGAGATCGTCCTCGCCACGAAGTTCGGCATGGACATGCAGGGCGCGAACGGCCCGGACTGGGGCGTCCGCGGGTCCCGCCGGTACGTGCGGCTCGCGGTCGAGTCGTCGCTCCGCCGTCTCGGCACGGACTGGATCGACCTGTACCAGATGCACCGGCCCGACGAGGTGACCCCGATCGAGGAGACCCTGTCGGTCCTCGACGACCTGGTCCGCGAGGGCAAGATCCGGTACGTCGGGCACTCGAACTTCGCGGGGTGGCAGATCGCCGAGGCCGAGCTCACCGCATCGATCGCCGGCACCACCGCGTTCGTGTCCGCGCAGAACGAGTACAGCCCGCTCGCCCGGCACGCCGAGGCCGAGGTCCTGCCGGCCGTGCGGGCGTACGCGCTCGGGTTCCTGCCGTTCTTCCCGCTGGACAACGGGCTGCTCACCGGCAAGTACACGAAGGCGGGCGGCCCGGCCGACGGGCGGCTGACGACCTCGAAGCCGCAGGTGCTCGAGGACGCCCCGTGGGACGTGCTCGACGACTACCAGCGGTTCTGCGACGACCGGGGCGTGACGATGCTGCAGGCGACGTTCGCGTGGCTCCTGGCGCAGCCGGGGCTGTCGAGCGTCATCGCGGGGGCGACGAAGCCGGAGCAGATCACGCAGAACGTCGAGGCCGGCACCACCTGGGCGCCGACCGAGGACGACATCGCCGACATGACGACGATCTTCGACCGGGCCTGAGCGGGCGTTTCGCGCTGCTTCGCGCCCGGTCGTTTCGCGCTGAGCGACAGGTCACGGGCTGCGGAGCCCGTGGGGTGTCGCTCAGCGCGAAACGTCGCCAGCGGCAGTGCCGCGCGGTGCTGCGGACTAGCGCGTCGCGGCGGCCAGGGCGTCGCGCAGCTCGGCGGCGGTCATCCGCGGGCCGTAGCCGGGGGTGTCCCGCTGGATGCGCCAGCCCTCGGCGAGCGGCCCGGCGTCGACGACGTCGAAGCCGAACGCGTCGATGAGCTCGGTGACGGTCTGCTTGGCGGAGTCGTCGTCGCCGGCGATGACGAGGGCACGACGGTCCGGGGTGTCGGCGGGCGTCGCGTGGCCGGTGAGGTCGTCGGCGCCGATGTGGTTGAACGCCTTCACGACACGGGCGCCGGGCAGGTGGTCCTGCAGCATCTCGGCGGTGGTCGTGGACTGGTCGTCGAGGGCGGCGATGTGGCCGTCGCGCTCCCAGTAGTAGTTGTTCGTGTCGATGACGACCTTGCCGACGAGGGGCTCGACGGGGATCGTCTCGATCGCGGCGAGCGGCACCGTCACGATGACGATCTCGCCCGCTGCGGCTGCCTCGTCGCGGGTCGCTGCGCGTGCGTCGTCGCCGAGTTCCGTGACCAGGTCGGTCAGGGTCTCCGGGCCGCGGGAGTTCGCGATGACGACCTGGTGGCCGTTCCGTACCGCGAGTCGAGCGAGCTGGGATCCGATGTTGCCGGCGCCGATGATTCCGATGGTTGTCATGGTGTCCCTGCAACGCTGCCCGCCGTCGTGCATTCCCCGGGGGCGCGATCGCCCCGCCGGGAGCATGATGGCGGCATGGACCCCGAGTTCCGCGACGAGACCGATCAGGACCGCTACGCGATGTACGTCGGCGCCGAGCTCGTGAGCGTGCTCGATTACCGGGTGAACGGTGACGCGGTGGCGTTCCCGCACACGTACACGGTCCCGAAGCACCGCGGCCACGGCTACGCGGCGCAACTCGTCGAGTACGCCGTCGCCGACGTCGAGTCGTCGACCCCGAAGCGCATCGTCCCGATGTGCTGGTTCGTCGGCAAGTGGTTCGACGAACACCCCGAGAAAGCCGACCTGCTCAGCCGCAGCGCCGCGGACTGAGCACCGAACGAAGGGGCTCCCGTGCCCACCATCACCCCGTTCCTCTGGTACGACGACCAGGCCGAGCAAGCGGCCGAGTACTACGTCGGACTGTTCCCCGACAGTCGCGTCGACAGCGTCAGCCGGATGCCCGACGGCCGTGCCCTGGTCGTGGAGTTCACGTTGCTCGGCGCCCCGTACCGCGCGATGAACGGCGGCCCCGGGCACCCGCACACCGACGCGGTCTCGTTCCAGATCGACGTGGACACGCAGGACGAGCTCGACCGGCTGTGGGACGCACTGCTCGCCGACGGCGGGAGCCCGATGGCGTGCGGGTGGTTGACCGACCGCTGGGGTCTGGCGTGGCAGGTGACCCCGTCGATGCTGGGGGAGCTGATGAGCGGATCGGGTGATCCGGAGGCCAACGCCCGCGTGTTCGAGGCCATGATGCAGATGGTCAAGCTCGACATCCCCGCGCTGCAGGCCGCGGCCTCCGGTCACTGACCCCACTCCACGCGGACCCGCCGGTAGTGTGACCGGACGAGAAGACCGCCGGCCGGCGCCGGCACAGACAGGCTGGAGCCACCATGGACCACCCGAGTTCGAGGGTCCGCAACAGCGACATCAGCCGGGCGTACACCGAGCTCGCCCGCATCACCCGTCGGGCGAGCATCCGTGCCCGCGGCTCCGACCAGGTGTTGAGCGTCGTCGACCAGTCCCTCGTCGACTTCGTCGTCCAGCACCCGGGCTGCATGGCCATCGACATCGCCCGCTACCTGCGGCTGAACCGGTCGACGATCTCGCGGCAGCTGTCCGGGCTCCTCGCGACCGGGCTGGTACGGACGACCGACGGTGGCAGCGGCAACGCGAAGCCGCTCGAGGCGACCGACGCCGGCCGCGCAGCGCTCGAGCGGTCGGTGCAGCTGCACCGCGACGCGCTCGACGAACGGCTCGCCGACTGGTCGGACGACGACATCGCGCTGCTCGCCGGGCTGCTGGAGCGCCTCGGTGCCTCGGACGAGGCCGGGCTCCCGATGCCGGCACCCACCGAGTCGTGACGACGTCGTTCGTCCTGCTGTCCGACACACACCTGCCGAAGCGCGCGAAGGACCTGCCGCCCGGACTGTGGCACGACGTCGACGCGGCCGACCTCGTGGTGCACGCGGGGGACTGGGTCGACCTGGCCACCCTCGACGCCGTGCAGGCGCGGTCCAGCCGGTTCGAGGGCGTGCGGGGCAACAACGACGGTCCGGAGTTCGACGACCGGCTGCCGCTCGTCGCCCGGTTCGGTGTCGAGGACCTGCGCTTCGCCCTGGTGCACGAGACCGGGGCATCGACCGGTCGGGAGCGCCGGATGGACGCCGAGTACCCGGACACCGACGTGCTCGTCTTCGGCCACTCGCACATCCCGTGGGACACCGTGGCGCCGTCGGGGATGCGCCTGCTGAACCCCGGTTCGCCGACCGACCGCCGTCGCCAGCCGGACCACACGTGGATGCGCGGCACGGTCAGCGGCGCCGAGCTGTCCGTCGAACTGGTGCGGCTGCCGCCGGTCGCCCGCTAGCCCGGGTCGCCCGCCTGTGCCGGCGCGCCCCGTTCCCGAAAGCGACAGATCCCTGCGGAACTTCTCCGGACATCTGTCGCTTTCGCGGGGTGTTCGACGGCCGTCAGCGCAGCAGTGTCACTTCGGCGGCACCGACCGCACCGCCAGCCGTGACCGCGTCGCCCGCAGCCGCGGTGGCCCCGGCACCAGCAGCCCCTGCCAGCGGCATCCGGAAGAACGCGAGCTCCCACTCCGCCGAACGCCGGAACGCCCGCGCCATCCGCCCCCGCTCGTCGGGCGTCGCCGCACGGGCTGCCTCCTCGACGAGCCGGGTCGCCTCGGCGCTCGACGCCGCGAACCCCGGGTCCCCGTACGCCGTGATCCAGTCCGCGAAGGCGTGCCCGTCCGGAGCGACCCCGAGCTGCGACCCGACCCAGGCGTAGACCCGGAAGCACGGCAGCACCGCGGCGGCGAGCACCGCACGGGAGCCGGAGTCGGCGGCCTCCTGCAGGTGCGCGAGGTACCCGGCGCACGTGGGGTGCACGGGGTCGTCGGCGTGCGAACCGGCCAGACGACGGTGGTGCAGGTCGCGCGCCTCGTCGGCACACCCCTGCGCAGCCGCCGCCCAGAACGCAGCAGCACCGCCAGCACCAGCACCAGCACCGACCCCGAGCGCCGCCAGGTGCCGCTCGTACGCCCGCAGGTAGTGGACGTCCTGCGCCAGGTAGCCCGCGAACACCTCCGGCTCGAGCGTCCCGTCCCGGAGCCCCACCAGGAACGCGCAGTCGATCGTCTCCTGCAGCACCGACGCCGCATCCGCCCACCACACGTCCGTGTACGACAGCGCCGGCAGGGCTGCCCGCGCCTGCGCCCCGTGGTCGACCGGGCCGTTGCCGCTCCCGACCGACAGCGCGTCGGCCCCGCGCAGCGCTGCCGTCAGCCACTCCTTCGCCACCCCGACCGCGAGCTCCCAGTCGCCGTGCCGCGCGGCGACCGTCGCGATCGCACTGGAGAGCGAGCATCCGGTGCCGTGCGTGTTCGTCGTCGCGACCCGGGGGCCGGTGAACACCCGCACGGTGCCGTCCGGTGCCACGAGCACGTCGTCCGAGGTCGGCCCCTCGTCGTGCCCACCCTTCGCCAGCACCAGGACGTCCCAGCGCGCCGCCACGGCACGCGCGGCATCCAGCGACGACGCCGACGTCGACACCCCGGCCAGCTCCGCCAGCACCACGAGCTCGGCCCGGTTCGGCGTCACCAGGTCGGCGAGCGCGAACAGCGCCCCCATGGCCGCGGCCGCGTCCTCGTCGAGCAACCGGTCCCCGCTCGTCGCCACCATCACCGGATCGACGACGACCACCGGCGGCCGGTGCTCCCGGAGCCAGTCCGTCACGACCCGCACGACGTCGGCGGTGCCGAGCATCCCGATCTTCACCGCGTCGACCACGACGTCGTCCGACACCGCGTCGAGCTGCTCCCGCAGGAACCCGACGTCCGGCACGTGCACCGATCGCACCCCGTGCGTGTTCTGCGCGACGAGCGCTGTCACGACCCCCATCCCGTACCCGTCGTGCGCGGCGATCGCCTTGAGGTCCGCCTGCATCCCGGCCCCGCCCGTCGGGTCGGTCCCGGCGATGGTCAGCACCCGTGGGACGCTCATGCGTCCGCCCCGTGGTGCGTGGCGTCGGCCTGGAGGGACGGATCGCCAGCACCTGACGGCCCCGCCTCCGTCCCGTGATCGGGTCCAGGGCCCCACGCGGCCACGTACGCCGCCGCCGCGGATCCGGGGTCGGCCGCGGCACAGATGCCCGACACGATCGCGACCCCCGCGGCACCGGCAGCCCGGAGCGGCGCGACGTCGTCGAGGGTCACCCCGCCGATCGCCACGCACGGCACGTCGGTCGCGGCGGCCAGCCGGGCAAACCCGTCGTGGCCCAGCGCCGGCGGGTGGTCCGCCTTCGTCGTCGTGGGGTGCACGACCCCGACGCCGAGCAGGTCCACGGTGCTGCGGGGGAGCCGTTCGACGGCAGCAAGGTGCGCGAGCGTGTTCGTGGTGAGGCCCACGTGGGCGTCCGCTCCGAGCAGGGCGCGGGCGGCGGTGACGGGGACGTCGGACTGGCCGAGGTGCACGCCCGCCACCCGGTGTCCGGCGTGCCGTGCGGCGAGGGCGACGTCGAGCCGGTCGTCGACCACCACCGTCGCACGGTCCCCGACGGCGTCGGCGACGGCCGCGGTGAGTGCCAGCAGGTCACGCGCCGAGGCGTCCTTGTCCCGTACCTGCACGATCCGGACCCCGGCGTGCACGGCGGCACGGACGACCCCGAGCACCCCGATGCCGTGCCGGTCGGCCAGGGCGCCGTCGGTCACCAGGTAGACGCCGAACCCCGCAGACTGCAGCCCGCTCATGCCGACACCGCCGGGGCATCGACCGCAGGAGCCGTCTCGACCGTGATCCGGGCCTCGCGGACGACGTCCTCCGAGGTCAGCGACGCCAACCGGTCGAGGAACAGCGGCTGGAACGTCCCCGGCCCACCGGCATCCCGCGCCGCGAGCTCCGCGGCGATCGTGTGCACGGCGGTGGCGGCGACGGCAGCGGCACCCGCGTCCTCCGGCGCGACCGACGTGAACGCGGCGACGACCGCGCCGAGCGCACACCCACCACCGGTGATCCGCGTCAGCAGGTCGGTGCCGTTCGCCACCCGGACCACACCGATGCCCGGCGCGACCAACAGGTCGACCGCACCCGACACGGCCACCGCGGCCACGAGCCTCCCGTCCGAAGCAGCGACGGACGCGACCCGGGCGTCCTCCGTGCCCACCGTGCTGTCGACCCCGCGGCCACCGGCCGAGTCGCCGAGCAGGGCGAGCACCTCGGAGGCGTTGCCCCGCAGCACCGTCGGGTGCAGCGCGAGCAGATCGCGCGCCAGAGCGGTGCGCACCGGCAGCGAGCCGACCGCCACCGGGTCGAGGACCCACGGGGTCCCCGCGTCACGGGCGGCGTGCACGGCCTCGAGTGCGGCGACCCGCGGTTCGGCGTGCGGGGTACCGGTGTTCACCAGCAGGGCGTCCGCGACGCGGGCGAACGGCCCCGCCTCGGTCGCCACGTCGACCATCGCGGGCGAGGCCCCGAGTGCGAGCAGCACGTTCGCCGTGACGTTCTGCACGACCGTGTTCGTGATGCACTGCACCAGCGGGGCCCGGGCACGCACGGCCTCGAGCAGTTCGGCGGTTCGGTGGGCCCAGGCAGGGGAGGGCGCAGCGGTTTCCATGGACGATCCCTTCGCGAGTACGAGCTCGAGCAGGTTCGACGGGTGTGATCTCAGCCGCTGGATGCGGCACCCCGTGTCTCGAGCGACACCGTACACGACGCCCGGTGACCACTTCGAGGCCCGCTCCGGGCACCGTGTGCCAGGGTTGGACCGTGCCAGACGCAACGCCCCCCGGGCCCCCACCCGGCCCCCGCGACCCCGGTGACGCCTGGGCGGTCGGCCCCGACGGCACCAAGGCGTGGGGACGCTTCGGCGCCGCCGGCCTGCTCGTCGACGACGGCGCCGGCCGCGTGCTCCTGCAGCACCGCGTCGAGTGGAGCCACCACGGCGGCACCTGGGGCATCCCCGGTGGCGCACGGCACCAGGGCGAAGCAGCCGTGACCGCCGCCCTCCGCGAATCCGCCGAGGAAGCCGGCGTGCCCGACGACGCGATCGCCCTGCGCCACACGGCGCTGCTCGACCTGGGCTTCTGGACCTACACGACCGTCGTGGGGCGCGCCTCCCGACCCTTCGAACCCGTCATCGCCGACCGCGAGAGCCTCGCGCTGTCGTGGATCCCGATCGACCAGGTCGACGAGCTGCCCCTGCACCCCGGGTTCGGCAGGTCGTGGCCGGCACTCCGCGCCACGATCGCGACCACACCGCACGTCGTCGTCGACGCAGCGAACGTCGTCGGCAGCGTGCCCGACGGCTGGTGGAAGGACCGAGCCGGCGCCGCATCGCGCCTGTTGGAACAGGTGTCGGCGCTCGCCGCGGGCGGGGTCTCCGCATCGTTGCTCGACCTGCCGTTCGCACGGTGGTGGCCGCGGTGGACCGTGGTGCTCGAGGGGGAGGCCCGGGCCGCTGCGGACGTGGGCGGTGCGGGCGCAGACCGCGGCGCCGCCACCGGCGCCGTCGACGTCGTCCGTGCTCCGGCCTCCGGCGACGACGCCATCGTCGAGTCCGCGCGGGCCGCGGTGCAGGCCGGAGACGGGCCGGTCGTCGTCGTGACGGCCGACCGCGAGCTCCGCGACCGCGTCGAGGCCCTCGGCGCGATCGTCCACGGGCCGTCCTGGTTGCGCGATCAGCTGTAGCCGCCTGGACCGCCGCGTTCCGGATGGTGTCCGAGCGGCCGTCGGTCGCTGCCGGTACGCTGGCCCTCCGTCAACGGAGACGCAACACGCAGGAGGTTCCCCTTGGAGCGCATCACCAGGGCCGACGACCGAGTCCACCGCCCCGCCGGGCCGTGGACCCCCACGGTGCACCGGCTGCTCGCCCACCTGCACGAGCAGGGGTTCGTCGCAGCCCCCGAACCGATCGCCCTCGGTGACACCCTCGAGACGGTCTCGTTCGTCCCCGGTGTCGCGGGCGAGTACCCCTGGACCGAGGACATCGCCAGTGAGGCCGCCCTCGTCACCAGCGCCCGACTGCTCCGCCAGTTCCACGACGCCGCCGCGAGCTTCCCGCGCAGCGCCACCGACGACCTCTGGTCCCAGGCCGACCGTGCCCCCGTCGAGACGATCGTGCACGGCGACTTCGCCCCGTACAACTGCGTCTACGACGGCATCGCCGCCGTCGGCCTGATCGACTTCGACACCGCCCACCCCGGGCCCCGCGTCTGGGACGTCGCGAGTGCCGTCTACCGGTTCGCACCGTTCACCACCGGCGCTGTCGAGGGATCGACCGCCCCCGACCTCGACGAGCGGCTCGCACGGGCCGCCGAGTTCTGCCGCGCCTACGCCCTCGACGACCGCTCCCGGGGCGTCCTGGCCGAGACGATGATCGCGTCCCTCGTCGCCCTGGTCACGACGATCGAGCACGAGGCCGCCGCCGGCAACCCGAAGTTCGTCAGCGACCTGCAGCACGGCCACGCCGACCTGTACCGCGCCGACGTCGCCTACCTGGAGCAGCACGCCGACGCCGTCACCGCCGCCGTCGCGTGACCACCAGCGCCGCGCGGCTCCGCACGGCGCGGTTCGCGGCGCAGGGCATCGCGGTGCCCGGGCTGCGCCCCACCGAGGTCGTCGAGCGGATGCTGGCGGTGCAGGGGCAGGACCTCGGCCAGGTGCTCTGGACCATCGGGGTCCGCGCTCCCGGATCGTCGCGGGACGACGTCCGCGAGGCCTTCGACCGCGGGGAACTCGTCCGCTCATGGCCGATGCGCGGCACCCTGCACGCCCTGCGTCCCGACGACCTGCGACTGCTGCTCTCGCTCACCGCCGAGCGGACGCTCCGCACGATCGCCCGGCGCGCCGCCGAGCTCGGCATCGACGACGCCCTGCTCGGCCGGGCCAGGGACGCGACGATCGCGGCCCTGGTCGGTGGTCGTGCGCTGGTCCGGGACGACCTGTTCGCGGCGTACCGCGCTGCCGGCATCGACCCGGCCGGAGGCCGCGGCTACCACCTGGTCCTGCAGCTCGCGCAGGAGGGCCTCGTCGCCTGGGGCCCCACCGCCCGCGTCGGGCAGGGGCTCGTGCTGCTCGACGAGTGGGCACCCGCCACCGCTGACCCGCCGGACCGCGACGAAGCCCTCCGCCGGGTCCTGCTCGGGTACCTGCGCGGCCGTGGCCCCGCGACCGAGGCCGACGCCGCGAGCTGGACGAAGCTGCCGCTCGGTGACCTCCGCCGAGCGCGGGCCGCGGCGGGGGACGCGGTCGAGGACCTCGGCGACGGGCTCCTCGCCCTCGCCGACCGGCAGGCAGCCGCGCGCGTCCCCACGGGGCATCTGCTCCCCGGCTTCGACGAGTACCTGCTCGGGTACGCCGACCGGTCCGCGCAGCTCGATCCCGCCCACGCCGACCGGGTCGTCCCCGGGGCCAACGGCATGTTCCTGCCGATGGCCGTCGTCCGCGGTCGCGTCGTCGGCACCTGGAAGTGCACCGAGCGCCGGGCCGGGCACCTCGTCACCGTCACACCCTTCGGTGCCCTCGACGCGTCGTCCGTCCGCGCACTCGAGGCAGCGGCCGCGCGGTACGCGGCGTTCCTCGGTGCGCCCGTCGCGACCACGGTGGTCTGACGCGACCACATGCGGACCGTGTGCCGAGGCTGCCCGGCCGCGCCTCCCCTCTCCCCACCGGCACGGCCGCCCCGCCGCTGGCGCGTCGGTACGGAACCGGCGGCGTGGGCCCAGACCGCACCCAGCAACCATGCGGCGGACTCCGACACTGCCTCCGGTAATGTCGCAGGGCCATGACGGACAGCCCGGCCGACGCCACCCCCTACGAAGTCCTCGGCGTCCCCGCGACGGCTGACGACGAAGCGCTCCGCCGTGCCTACCGGCGGGCCGCCCGCGAGACGCACCCCGACCTCGGCGGCGACGCCCAGCGTTTCCGCCAGGTCCAGCTCGCATGGGAGCGCATCGGCACGCCGGCGGCCCGGCGCGCGTACGACATCGGGTCCGGCGCGTACGGCGCGTCCGGGGCGACCGCCGGCAGGGGTGACACCGGTCGCGACGCCTACGCACCCCCGGCAGCGCGTCGCGACACCCGCCCCCGTGCTCGGTCCCACGGACACCCCGGCGGTCGGTCGCGCGAGGTCTTCCTGCAGGCCGAACGCGAGTGGGTCGGGCTCGGCGACCCCATCGAGGACCCCTACGACCCCACGCTCATCCGCTCCGCGCCCCGACACATCCGGCGCCTGCTCGCCGAGGCCCTGGCCGAAGAAGCGACCGCCCTGATCGTCTCCGACATGGGGATCGGCGTCACGGTGTGGCACGACCTCGACGCCGGAGCCGAGGGCAAGCTCGACCACGCCGTCCTGACCCCGAGCGGGCTCTGGGCCGTCGAGTCCATCGACTGGGGCGCTCCGGTCCGCGTCGAGCACGGCGAGATCGTCGGCGAGACGCTCGCGCCGGGGGAGCGACCCGTCAAGGAACTCGTCCGCGCCGCCCGTGCCGTGCAGAAGCAGACCCGGGTTCGGTTCTCCGGGCGGCTGCTCGTCGTGCCGGACGCTGCCGTCACCGAGGACGTGCAGCTCGTCGGCTCCCCGAAGAAGCCCACCGCGCTCGTCGTCCGCCGGAGTGCGCTCGCCCAGGTGCTGAACGGCGTCTGGTCGCCGGCCGGTTCCGTCGACGTGTTCGAGATCCGCGACCGCCTGCAGCAGACCGTCCGCTTCGTCTGACCCTGACGCCTGCGGCCTGCGGCCTGACGCCTGACGCCTGACCCTCGACCCGGGCTCCGACCGGCACCGTCCGACGCGTCGTACGATCACGGCATGCGCGAAGAGGTCGTCGTCGTGGTCGGCGGGTGGGAGCACGACTGCTGCGGGCCCGCCTACGAACGGCAGACCACGGCGGCGTTCACCGCCTACGGGAGGACGCCGCGGTTCGCCGAGTCCCGGCACCACGACGACCCGTTCGGCATCACGGCGTTCCGTGGTCGGGTGGCCGACCTGTTCGTCGTCGCGGAGGACGGCACCCGCACCCCCGTCCACCGCATCCCGTCCGGTCGCGCGCTGGGCGGATCCGATCCGGACGACGACGGGCACTTGGAGGCGCCGTGGACCGGGGAACGGATCGAGGTCGAGTCCGACACGTTCGAGATCGTGGTCGATGTCCACGTGCCCGGGTCCGGGCCCGCGAAGCGTCAGTAGCCGCGGAGCTTCTCGAGGTCGCGGCGCTCCCGCTTGCTCGGCCGTCCGGCGCCGCGATCACGCATCGGGACGAAGCCGGCCTCTTCCTTCGACAGCCGCGGCGGGGTCTTGTCCTCGAAGTGCTTCGCCGCCTCGGGGGCGCTCGTCCGCTTCAGGATGATGCCGGTGACCATGACGATCCGGTCGAAGCCGTTCTGCCGCACCCGCACCTCGTCGCCGGGCCCGATCGGCTGGGCCGGCTTCGCGCGCTCGCCGTTCACCCGGACGTGACCGGCCTTGCACGCGGCAGTCGCGGCCGACCGGGTCTTGGTGATCCGGACGGCCCAGATCCAGCTGTCGACCCGGGCCTTCTCCATGCCGACACTCTAGGCGGCCCGTACCCTGGGGCGGTGCATGCGGACGAACAGGCGGCGATCGCCCGGGCCCGTGCCCTCGGGGTGCTGCACGACGCCGCGATCGGGGACCGCCTGGTGGTCCGGGCGCACCACGGTGACGGCGCGCAGGACGCCCTCGGTGACCTGGTCGCCCGGACGCCGGACGCCGTGACGATCACCACCCGCCGCGGCCCGGTCGAGGTCCGGCTCGCCGACGTCGTCGCCGCGAAGCGCGTCCCGCCGCCCCCGCCCGCGCGGCCTGCGCGGCGCTGACGCGCTCGGCTCGCACCGTGCGGGCTTGTCGTGCTGTCGAGCCGGGGTCGCACGGTGCGGTTTTCGCTGGCGGGTGCGTCGTCGGAGGCTCGGTGCGGGGTTGTGGTGCCGCACGGGGCCACCAACCCCGCTCCGGCTGACGAACCTCGCACCGTGCGAGATTCGCGGAGCCGGGGTCGCACGGTGCGGTTTTCGCTGGCGGGTGCGTCGTCGGAGGCTCGGTGCGGGGTTGTGGTGCCGCACGGGGCCACCAACCCCGCTCCGGCTGACGAACCTCG
>NZ_QKTD01000018.1:0-94591 GCF_003234695.1 Curtobacterium sp. MCLR17_042 | reverse complement strand
GGGGCAGGTCGCGGGCGTCAGCCGCCGGGGGCGGGTTGCGTGGGGGTCGGTTCCGGGTCGGGTGCGTCCGCGATGACGAAGGCCTCGGTCGCATCACCGGTCTGCGACAGGTTCGAACCATCGGACGTCGTGACGGTGGCGCGGACCTTCACCGACTTCGCACCCAGCGGAGGAGTCGGTGCCGTCTCACCGGCGTTCCAGCCGGCCGGGAACCCAATCGGGAGGTTGCCGTCGTCATCGAGGTACCAGTAGGCGGTGTACCGGACGGTCCCGCCGCTGGGACCGGCCACCGACAGGGGCTGGCCCTGCTGGGCCGTCGTGATGGAGAGCCGGGTGTCGAACGCCGCCGCGGCGCCGGTCCACGATTGGTCGTCGGTGGTGCAGAACGAGCTCCCCGGGCCTCCACAGGCACGGAGGACCAGCTGGGAAGAGATGTTCCGGCCACCGGCGCCGGGAACGCCCGTCCACGATTGGCCGGGCTGGAGCGTCACGGCCTGCCCACCGGTCTCGAGCTGGTAGTGATCCGCGGGCCGTGACGGCGCCGTCAGGGTCACGTTCCAGATGTTGGCGCTCGTCTCAGTGGTGCGGACGTCCGGTCGGCTCGTACCCGACGGGCGTTCGTAGGTCACGGCGTCGACGTACTCGACGTTGCAGAAGTAGCCGTTGGTCACGGTCACCGCGTACCGGGTCGAGCCGCCGCCGACGCCCGAGTCGCGCGTCGGACTCGAACTGCCGAGCGAGTTCGAGGGCGGAGCAGCACAGTCCACGTTGCCGGATCGGAACACGGCGTACCGCAGGCCGGTCCCGCCGGCGGCGTCGCCGGCGCTCCAGCTCACGGTCACCGTCGACCGGCCGGACGAGTCCGCCTGGTCCCCGGCGACCGCCTGGAGGTTCGTCGGCTTGCCCGGCGTCCCGACGGCACTGCCGGTGGCGGACGCGGAGTTCCACTGCACGACGGTGCCGTTGCGGTCGGCGTCGTTGCGAGCGGACACGGTGACCTTGTACTGGGCAGCGCTCTGGGCGCCGGTGAACGAGGTGTTCGTGGCGGTACCGGTGTGCCGCGTGGTCGACAGGCCCGGGCCCTCGACCGTGACGATGTAGTCGTCGACCGCGCTGCCGTTGTTCGGCGCGGACACCTTGCCCCACTTGACGTCGAGCTGGTTCGGTGTCGCCTTGCTCGGCGTGACCGTGATGCCCTTCGGGGGCGCCGGCACGAAGTCCGCACTCATCGGACCCGAGCGGGACGAGGGCTTCGAGTCACCGATCGCGTTGGTCGCCACGACCTGGAACCGGTACGACGCCTTCGGGTCGAGTCCGGTCAGCGTGCACACCGTCGCGGTCCCGCAGTTCTTCGAGACGCCGTTGGTCCCGACGACCCGGTAGCCCGTGATGGGCGAGTTGTTGCCCTGCGGGGTCGACCACGTGAGCGTGACCTGACCGCCGTCGTAGGAACCGGTGCGGGTGGGTGCACCCGGAGCGTCCGGGACGTCCTGCACCGAGATGGTGACGTCGCCCCAGACGTACCGGTCGGGGTCGTTCGTCGCGTCCGCCACCTGGTACTGCAGGTGGGCGTCACCGGGCTTCGCAGTGTCGGCGACCGAGACCTGCAGGCGCGTACGGTCACCGCTCGGGGTCACGGTGACACCGCTCGGCAGCCCGCCGGACAGGCCCCGGATGTTCACGACGCGCAACCGCTCACCCGGGAACGGGTTGGTCGGCTGGTCGTTCGTGAGCACGTCGATGGTGGTGGTCGCCCCGCGCTTCGTCACCGACCGGTCGGCACCGGGCTGGACCACGGGACGGGTGGAGGCGACGACGCCGACGGTGACGGTGCCGGCGCGACCGGCGTTGGCGTCGTCCGCGACACCGATCCCGATCGACGCGGTGGTGTTCTTCTTCGCGGTGTCGGCGACCGAGATCGTGAGCTGCTGCTTCGCGATCGACGCGGTCGTCCCCGCGGCGGGCCGGCCGACGATCGAGTACCGGAGCTCGGGCAGGTCCCTGGGGTACGGGTAGTCGGTCAGCTTCGTCAGGTCGATCTTGCGCGTCTCGCCCGGCTGCATCTCGACCGAGGAGCCCGTGAACGCCGGCGGCTGGTTCGACCGGGGTGTGACCGTGATCGGGAGCACGAGGGTGGCGACGCGGCCCTTGCCGCCGTTCGCCGACGACCCGTCGGTGACCTCGAACGAGATCGACGCCTTGCCGTAGTAGAGCTTCGACGACGTGAACTGCAGCGTCGACGAGTCCACCACCAGGCTCTGCCCGTTGCCGTGGGTGGCCTTGACCGTGCCACGGTCGGTGATCTTCGCGGTCTCCCCGTTCGCCGTCACGACGAAGTCCTGCAGCGGGATGCGGACGGTGGCTTCGCTCTTCACCGTGACCGCACCGGCGCTGCGGTTGATCTGGGGCAGGGCGTCGTCGAAGCCCGGCACGTTGATGAAGCCGTAGGAGACGATGTCCGGGTGGTCGGCCCGGGCGACCGAGAACGGGATCACCTGCGAGTCGTCGGTCAACCGGACGGTGATGCGGCCGTCGTCGGTGGGCGTCGCGGTGTCGCCGTAGCCGGGGACGACCCCGACCCGGAGGTCGGCCGCGGTGCCCTCGGCGAAGAAGACGTTGTCGAGCACGTCGACGGTCACGCTCTGCCGGTGCAGGATGTCCTGTAGGTCGAGGGTCGTGTCGTCGACCTCGGGCCGGAGCGGCTGCGCGTCGGGGTCGACGGTCACCGTGAGGAAGGCCGTGCTCGATCCCCCGCTGCTGTTCGCGACGGTGTAGAGCACCGCGAAGTCACCGCTCTTCGCCGACTCCGGAGGCGTGACGCGGATCTGCTGCTTCCGGAGGACCTTGGCGGTGACGTCCTCTGCCGTCGGCTCGGCCTGCGCGACGGTCAGCTGCCCGCCTTCGGGGTCGGAGTCGTTCTGCAGGACGCGCACCGTCACCGACCCACCGGGGCGGATCGTGACGTGGTCGGCCTCGGCCACGGGGTTCGAGGCCTGCTCGGCGCGGGGTGCGATGCCGACCCGTACGGTGCCGGTGGCACGGGCCCCGAGGGCGTCGACGACGGTGTAGGTGAACTCGTCGGTGCCGGCCGAGTAGTCGCCCGCCTCGTAGGTAAGGGCGTCCGAGGCGACGTCCGAGACCGACCCCTTGTCGGGGTTGGAGCCCACGCCGACCAGCTGGACGGAGTCGCCGTCCGGGTCGATCCCGTTCAACGGCACGCTGACACGCACCGACGACCCGGCGACGACGCGCGCGGTGACGGTCTGCGGGACGGGCGGGTTGTTCGTGGCGGCGTCGCGTTCGCGCACCGAGATCGACACCGCGGCGTCGGCGTACTGGCCGTCCGGGCCGGCGACCCGGTAGACGGCGGTGTAGTTGCCCGGCGTCTTCGGGGCGAGGTACCGCAGGTGGTCGCCGGAGACGAACAGCAGGCCGCCGTCACCGGGGACGTTCTGCACCAGTTCGGGCTGCAGCGTCAACGGCTCGCCCTCGGGCTGGGTGTCGTTGTCGAGCACGTCGATGTTCGCGACGTCACCGACACGGACGGTGGCGCTGTCCGGCTGGGCGACCGGTGGCTGGATGCGGTCGGGCTTCGGGATCTCGACGACCGTGATCGTGCCGGGTGACGACGCCAGGCCGTTCGTCTCCGTGTACCCGAACGAGACCGGGCCGTCGAGGGGCGCCGTGAGCGTGACACGGACCGTGTGCTGGTCGAGGATGCTCGCCTGCACCCCGCTGCCCCGTGGGGGTCCGTCGAGCGCCGTCACGAGCAGCACCCCGCCCGCCGGGTCGATGTCGGTGGCGGTGACGTCCGTGTCCTTGGTGGACAGGGTGTTGACGAACACCGTCTTCGGCGTGGTGATCGGCGCCGTCGAGGCGTCCGGTGGCGCGAGGACGGTCACCCGGACGATGCCGCTCGAGGTCTTGACGCCGTCGGTCACCGTGTACTCGAGCTGGTGGTCGCCCGCCCGCTCCCCCTGCACCCGGAAGGTCCCGGCGTCGTAGCTCGGGGTGACGGTGAGCCCGGACGCCGACGACACGCTCGTCAGCGTCACGGTGCCGTTGCCACCGCGCACGTGGTCGAGCGGCTCGACCGTGAAGGCCTTGCCGGCGTACCCGGACACGGGGAACGGATCGGCGCGCAGCGGGACGGTGCCCTGCTTGGCGACCCGGACCGTCACGGCACCCCGGCCGTCGGCACGTCCGTCGCTCACGACCAGCTGCACGGAGCGCTCGCCGGTCCGGCCGCTGTCGTTCCGGAAGTCGAGCAGGCCGTCCGGCGTGGTGGACACCCGGTCGCCGTTCGACGCGGTCGCCGACTCCAGGTACACCGGGTCGCCGTCCGGGTCGACCCAGTCGCCGAGGACGTTCGAGACGACATGCCCGTTCTGGACGACGTCGGCCGAGGTGTCACGGACCTGCCGCGGCGCCTCGTTCTGACTGTCGGGGCGCACGCTGATCCGGACGGTCGCGGTGTCTGATCCGCCGTTGCCGTCGGTGATCGTGTACGGGAACGTCACGGTCCCCGTGGCGCGCGACGACAGCGTGACCTGCAGGCGTTGACCGTCGCCGACGATCGCGACGCGGCCGGCGGACTTCGAGATGGCGCCGACCTCGCTCACGATGATCGGGTCACCGTTCGGGTCGTAGTCGTTCAGCAGGACCGGGAGGCTCGTGGTGCGTCCCGGACGAGCGCCCAGTTCGTCGTCCACCGCCACCGGCGGCTTCTGGTCCTTGTCGACCTCGGGGTCGTCGTCGGAGACCTGCTCCTGCTGCTGCTCGTCGTCCTGCTTGATCAGGTCGGCCCAGTTGTCGATGAGCTGCCCGCTCCGGTCGATCGCCCAGGAACGGCCGCTCGTCGGGTCGTTGGCGACGACGGTGTCGCCGTTGTGCAGGATCTGCAGTTCGCTCGTGCCGCCGGTGCTCGCCAGCCGCTGCAGCGCGTTGCCGTCACACGTGTCGATCGCCTGTCCGCCCGCCCACGCCGCGTACGTGCAGGAGCCGTCGACGTAGGGCCGCGCGGCTCGTCCGGCCACCTGGAGCGCGGTGGCGTCCACGGTGCCGGAGGCGCTGACACGGACCAGGCCCGCCGTGCCCGCGACCGTGACCTGGGCCGTGCTGTCGGAGGACCGCTGGAGGGCCGGCGACGACCCCACCCGGTCGCCGAGATCGACGGTGCGGCCGTCGACCGACAGGGCACCGCTCGTGCGGTCGAGCACGGCGAGGTGACCGTCGAACGTGGCGACCTGGAAGTCGTCGCCCCGGTCCATGTCGACCTTCCACCGTTCGGCGACGGTGAGTGTCGTGCCGACGTCGACCAGCGACGCCGTCCCGGTCTTCGCGGAATAGACCGCGACGTGGCCGTCGGAGGCGTCGAAGACCGTGTCGGCGCCCAGGGTCAGGTCGGCCTTGGCCGACGCGTCGAACTCGGCGAGGTCGTTCGCGGGGGTCGCCCAGAGCTCGCCCGTGTCGGCGTTGCCGATGACCGCGGTGTCGCCCGCGAAGAAGACCTGGGGCGCTCCCGCCGGCAGCGTGATCGCATCACCCACGGTGGCGTCGGCGACGTCGACCCGGGCGACCGTGCCCTTGGTCTCGTCCACGCTGTACACCGTGGAGCCGCGCTGCAGCACGGACAGGTCGTCGCTGGCCGTCTCGACCGCGGTGTTGAGTTGCAGGATGCCGGTGTTCGCCCGGCCGACCGCGCCGTACTCGGCCGAGGGCACCCAGACCGTGCCGTCGCCGAGGTCGACGCGTTGCGTGTGGTACCCGGTGGAGACGAGGGCGGTGGTCGCGACGACGGCGGCGACGAGCACCGAGGCACCGGTCGTCACGGCGGCGGAGCGGTGCTTCGCGAGGAGGGCGCGGATCACCCGGCGCTCCCGATCGTCGCGCACTTCTGCGCGCTCGCGGCACCCGTCTTGCCGTCGCGGTTCACGGCGACGGCGATGCACTCCTCGTCGCCGCGCTCGCCCGAGACGACGAACGTCGTGCCGGTCTGCTGGCTCGACGACCCGTTGGAGGAGATGACGTAGGTGTCACCGCTGCGCAGCCCGGGGTCTGTCCAGCTGAAGGACACGGACTGCGGCGACGGCGCGGCTCGGACCTCGGCCACGACCGGGATCGCCCCGGCGCCGAGCCGACCGACGACGACGACCGTGGCGATCGCCAGTGCGGCGACCACGACGACGGCGAGGGACGTCGCCCAGACCAGGGTCGAACGGGTCCGGCGCCGGGCACGCGTCACGGACCCGGTGCGGTGCACGGTGCCGACGCTGTGCGACCCTCCGGCCACGACCCCGCCCTGCACCGCGCGGCGGGTGCGACGACGCCCGCCGACCCGGGTGGGTGGCTGCAGTTCACGGATCACGGTGCGCTCACCGTGCGGGGTCGGCGTCGAGATCGCCCAGGCCTCGACCGCGACGTCGGCGGACGTCTGCGGGATGCCGAGCTCGGCCTCGACCTGCTGGAACCCGCGGACGAGTTCGATCACCGTCGCGGGGCGGCCCTGCGGCTTGCGGGACAGCGCCGAGGCGAGCAGGCGCTCCAGCGAGGGCGGCACGTCGGTGCGACCGGTGGGCTTCACGCCGCCCTTGTCGATCCGGTGCATCAGCTCGTTCGCACCGTTCTTGCCGCCGCGGACCTCGAACGGGCTGCGCCCGGCGAGGAGCGAGTACACGGTCGCCGCGAGCGAGTACACCTCGGACTGGATCGTGCCGCGCGACTCGTCGATCAGGACCTCGGGCGCGGACCACGGGATCGACATGCCGATCGGCTCGTCGGGGTCGGTACCCCCGATCGTCGCGGCGATGCCGAAGTCGGAGAGCACGGGGTTGCCGTAGGCCGTCAGCAGGATGTTCGACGGCTTGATGTCGCGGTGCAGCACGCCCTCACGGTGTGCGGTCTCGAGCGCCGACCCGATGCGGATGCCGATCGACAGCACCTCGGACACCGGGATCGGTTCGCGGCGGTAGCGCTCACTGAGGGACGAGGAGCAGAGCTCCATGACCAGGTAGGGCCGACCGTCGGCGGCGACGCTGGCCTGGAGGACGGTGAGGATCGACGGGTGCGTGCTGAGCCGGGCCATCAGGTTGGCCTCGGCCTGGAACATCTGCCGGACACGGTCGTCGACGACCTCGTCCAGCAGCACCTTCACCGCGACCTGTCGTCGGGGCATGTCCTGCTCGTAGAGGAAGACGTCGGCGAAGCCACCGGACCCGAGGACGTGCACAGGACTGAAACCGCCGATCACGGGCGGGTTGGACGGCAGGCGTCTCGCCATGGTCCTCTCCTCCCCCGGCCGAGCGGCCAGCTCTCTCGACGTGGCCATGTCATTGTACGAAGCGTGGGTGACCGACATTCCGCACGCCGATCCCCCACAGCTCGACGTGTTCCCCCAGTTCGGGGGCCAGCTAGTGGCGCGGCAGCGTGTCCTCGAGGTCACCGTCGTCCGGTGCGGCATCGACCTGCAGCACCACCACGGTGACGTTGTCACGACCGCCGGCCACGACGGCGTCGCCGACCAGGCGCTCCGCCAGGTCCTGCGCGCCCGGCTCACGTGCCGCGATGCGCGCGATCCCGGCGTCGCCGAGTTCCTTGGTGAGCCCGTCGGAGCAGACGATGTAGCGGTCGCCGGCCCGAAGGGGCAGGGTCCACCAGTCCGGCGCCGGCGGTTCGCCGAAGCCGACCGCACGCGTGATGACGTTGCTGTCCGGGTGCTGCTCGGCGTCCTCGGCGCGCAGCAGGCCGGCGTCCACCATCTCCTGCACCACCGAGTGGTCGACGGTGACGCGGCGGAGCACACCGTCCTCGATGCGGTAGGTGCGGGAGTCACCGACGTTGAACACGAGCGCCGCGGGCTGCCCGAGCGAGGCCACGAGCGCGATCCCGGTGACGGTGGTGCCCGCGCCGATGGCGTTGCCGCCGGCTGCACGCTCGATGTCGGCGGTCGCGAGGAGCAGCGCACGCTGGATGCCCTGACGCGTGGTGAACGGTTCGGCCGTCACCTGCTCGAGCCGACGCACGACCGCGTCACTGGCACGGTCGCCCGCGAGGTGTCCGCCCATGCCGTCGGCGACGACGAAGAACGGCGCGCCCACGATGTAGCTGTCCTCGTTGTGGTCACGCCGCCGACCGACGTCGGTCGCGGCTCCCCACGAGAGTGTCAGGGTGGCGCCGTCGGCACCGGGGACGTCGATGGCGTGCGCAGTGGCTGCTCGGCCGAGTTCGGTCACGTGTCAGGATCGCTCTCTGGTGGGTCGGGGCGTGCCGTGTGCTGTCTGATCGGAGGGCCACGGGGGAACCGGAGGCAGCCCCTCTGCCGTCGGTGCGACCCGGAGGTACGGCGAGAGGACCTCGATGGCGTTGCCGTCACCGATCTCGACTACCGTACCCGTCAGCGCGACGATCGACGCACCCGAAGCCATGCGGTAGGCGGGTGCCCCGGCCGGGCGGACGACGGTCCCGTTGGTGGACCGGAGGTCCTGCACGACGACGGCTTCGCCCTCGGCGTGCATCCGGACGTGGGACGACGACACCTGCCCGTACGTCGACCGCACGGTCACGAGTTCGGGCTGCGGGCCACGGGTGACCCGCGGCAGCGACGGCCGTCGCCCGATGACCACCGGGTGGTCGAGCCGGAAGGTGCGGTCGCCGATGCGGATCGAGGGCACGCGTGCCGTGGGGGCGGCGGGCAGCGCCGGGACGGCCGGGAGGCCCGGGGCGGCACCCAGGAACGGGCTCGGCCCGGCACCGGGTCGCGCCGGCACCCGGACGACGGTGTCCTCCGGATCGACATCATCCACCGCTGCGGGTGGCTGGTCGGTCGCCCCGGCCGCGGGCCGGATGACCGTGTCACCGAGGACCCCGTCGTCGGAACCGGGGTCAGAGTCGGAGTCGGGACCGGCTCCCGGAACGACGGGACCTGCGCGCCGGATGACAGTGTCGTCGACGGCGTCCGCCGTCCGGTCGCCCAGCGATCGTCGGGGTCGCCGGATGACGGTGTCCTCGATGTCGTCGTCGTACAACCGGAGCCCTCCCAGCGTGGTCTCCCCCACCGTAGACGATCCGGTCGACCCCACGTCATCGACGCACCCACGACGGCCCGCTGCCCGCGACGACCGAGCGCAGGACGAGCCCCGCGAGCGGGTCGTCCGCGCGGGTCTCGAGGGCGTACCGGGCACGCGTCTCCGCCCGGGCCCACGACCCGAGCGCCCACGCACACCAGGCGCCGAGCGACAGGGCGCCGGCAGCGCCCGACGATCCGTCGAACGGGCCGTCCTGCGCCCGCCACACGCGCCACGCATCGGCACACCGGTCACCGGCGAGCCGCACGCGGGCCCGATCGGGAGCCGGGCCGAAACCGTGGAGCGCCGGCGGTGTCGGGTCCGCGAAGGGGTCGAACACCCGGATCGACCGGGGATCGGGCGTGCCCTGCGCCGCGATGAACGGCACCAGGGCCATCCGGGGCGCGAGTGCGCCGCACGCGGTCACCACGGCCGTCGCAGCGGCCGTCGACAGGTCGGCGCGACCGGGCGCGACCAGCGCGGCCGCCGCAGCGGGGAGGGTGACCGCCGCGGCGATCTCGCGAGGGAAACGGACTGCGGAGCCGGGGCCGGACTGTGCCGTGAGAGGGATCATGCACGCCATCGAAACGTGCTGGGAGCCTCCAGGCAGGGTCGCCCCGACCATCTGTGGACCGGAGCGAGCCCGCTCACGCCTGTGGAGGACGAGCCGACCCGGCACCCGCTCAGGCGACGACGGGCTCCAGGCTCTCGGCGACCAGGTCCCAGCCACCCTCGTTGCGCTCGACGACCACGCCGTTCGCGGCCGCCCAACCGACCAGGTCGTCCATGCTGCCGATGCTCGCGCCGGTGCGGGCGAGCAGCGCCACCAGGCGACCCTTCGCGGTCTTGTTCCAGTGGTTCAGCGCACGACGACGACCGGAGCCGTCGACGCTCACCACCCGTGGTGCCACTGCTCCGGACACGGGACCGAGCTGCCGGTACCCCTCGGACCGCAGGTCGAGCACCAGGCCGTCCGCACGGGTCAGCAGGGAACGGGTCGACACCGCGGGCCAGTGCGCGGCCAACCGGATCGAGCCGAGCCGGGAGTCGTGTGAGAGCCGGTACGCCGGGATCGGGTCACCGGCACCGATGGGGCCGAACATCGCGGACTGCACGATCACGTGTTCCGCCCACCACGCACGGGTCGCCGCATCCGCGTCCTGCGCGCTCAACGGGTCGTAGAGGACCCCGGTGTACCGCTCGATCGCGGGCATGGTACCCGAGGTGTCGAGCTCGAGGTTCCGGAGCCGCTCGGCGATCGACTTCGGACCGAGCTTGAGCGCCGTCCTGGCCGAGGACTCCTCGGAACTGACGAAGCGGGCCGCGGTGATCACCGCGGCCCGCTCATCGGCCAGTTCCGGGAACGAGAGCGCACGCAGATCGAGCGTGCGGCTCGTGTCCCCGCCCTCCCGCTTCGTCTCCGAAGGCGGGAGCAGGACGGTCAGTCCGGTCAGGACGCCAGCGCGGCCTGCCGCGCGACGATCGTCACCGTGTCGTGCTCGACCGACAGGAAGCCGTCCTCGGCGTCGACCGCGACGGTCGACCCATCGGCCCGCGTGATGCGGACCTGACCCTGCGCCAGGATCGCGAGCATCGGCTCGTGTCCGGCGAGGATGCCGATCTGGCCCTCTGTCGTCCGTGCGACGACCATGGTGGTGTCGCCCGACCAGACCTCACGGTCCGCCGAGACGACGCTCACGCTGAGACCCGCCATGTCAGCGGTTCTCCTTCTGGATCTGAGCCCACTTCTCTTCCACGTCGTTGATGCCACCGACGTTGAAGAACGCCTGGGTCGCAACGTGGTCGAACTCGCCGTCGGCGATGGCGCGGAAGGACTCGATGGTGTCCTTGAGCGGCACCGTGGAGCCCTCGACACCCGTGAACTTCTTCGCCATGTAGGTGTTCTGCGAGAGGAACTGCTGGATACGACGAGCGCGCTCGACCGTGATCTTGTCCTCTTCGGAGAGCTCATCGACACCGAGGATGGCGATGATCTCCTGCAGTTCCTTGTTCTTCTGGAGGATCTGCTTGACGCGCGTGGCCGTCTCGTAGTGGTCGGCACCCAGGTAGCGCGGGTCCATGATGCGCGACGTCGAGGCCAGCGGGTCGATCGCGGGGTACAGACCCTGCGATGCGATCTCACGGGAGAGCTCGGTCGTCGCGTCGAGGTGCGCGAACGTGGTGGCCGGAGCCGGGTCGGTGTAGTCGTCAGCCGGCACGTAGATCGCCTGCAGCGAGGTGATCGAGTGACCACGCGTCGAGGTGATGCGCTCCTGGAGCACACCCATCTCGTCGGCGAGGTTGGGCTGGTAGCCCACGGCGGACGGCATGCGGCCGAGCAGCGTCGAGACCTCGGAGCCGGCCTGCGTGAAGCGGAAGATGTTGTCGATGAAGAGGAGCACGTCCTGCTTCTGGACATCGCGGAAGTACTCCGCCATCGTCAGCGCCGACAGGGCCACGCGGAGACGCGTTCCCGGCGGCTCGTCCATCTGGCCGAACACGAGGGCCGTCTTGTCGAAGACACCCGCCTCTTCCATCTCACCGATGAGGTCGTTGCCCTCACGGGTGCGCTCACCGACACCGGCGAACACCGACACACCGCCGTGGTCCTGCGCAACGCGCTGGATCATCTCCTGGATGAGGACGGTCTTGCCGACGCCCGCACCACCGAAGAGGCCGATCTTGCCACCCTGCACGTACGGGGTGAGGAGGTCGATGGACTTGATGCCGGTCTCGAACATCGAGGTCTTGGACTCGAGCTGGTCGAAGGCCGGGGCCTTGCGGTGGATCGGCCAGCGCTCGGTGATCTCGAGCTTCTCGTCCGTGTTGAGCACGTTCCCGAGGACGTCGAAGACCTTGCCCTTGGTGACGTCGCCGACGGGGACCGAGATCGGAGCGCCCGAGTCACGGACCTCCTGGCCACGGACCAGGCCGTCGGTCGGCTTCAGGGAGATGGCACGGACGAGGTCGTCGCCGAGGTGCTGCGCGACCTCGAGGCCGATCTCCTGCGACGAGTCACCGATGGTGATGGTCGTGAACAGGAGGTTGTACATCTCCGGGATTGCGTCGTGGGGGAACTCGATGTCGACGACGGGGCCCGTGACACGGGCGATCCGGCCGACACCGGGCGCCGACGACGTCTCGACCGCGGTGGTTGCGGTGTCGGTCATGGCTGGTGCCTTCCTGAGGGTGGGTATCTGTCCGCGAACGACGCGGACTACTTCTTCTTCGACGAGAGGGCGTCGGCGCCGCCGACGATCTCGGAGATCTGCTGGGTGATCTCCGCCTGACGCGCGTTGTTCGCGAGTCGGGTGAAGTCACGGATCAGCGAGTCGGCGTTGTCGCTGGCCGCCTTCATCGCCTTCTGACGCGCAGCGTGCTCGGAAGCAGCCGACTGCAGCATGGCGTTGAAGATGCGGCTCTCGATGTAGACCGGGAGCAGCGAGTCGAGCACCGCATCGGCGTCCGGCTCGAACTCGTAGAGCGGCAGGGGCTCGTTGCCCTCGGGCTCGTCGATGCCCTCGACGACCTCGAGGGGCAGCAGGCGAACGACCTGCGGCTCCTGGGTCGCCAGGCTGATGAACCGGTTGAACACGATGTGGATCTCGTCCACGCCGCCCTCAGCGGTGTCCTGGAGGAACTTCGCCACGACGGCGTCGCCGATCTCCTTGGCCGTCGAGAACTCCGGCTGGTCGGTGTTGCCGACCCACTGCTGCTCGGACGGACGCTCACGGAACGCGAAGTACCCGACGGACTTGCGGCCGACCAGGTAGTAGACGACGTCCTTGCCCTCGCTGCGGAGCAGGGAGGCGAGCTCCTCGCCCTGCTTGAGGACGTTCGTGCTGAACGCGCCGTTGAGGCCGCGGTCCGAGGTGAAGAGCACGACGGCTGCACGGGTCGACGACTCCGGCTCGGTGGTCAGCACGTGGTCGACGTTCGAGAACGTCGCCACGGCCGACACCGCACGCGTGACGGCCCGCGAGTACGGACCGGACGCAGCCATACGGGCCTGCGCCTTCTGGATCCGCGACGCCGAGATCAGCTCCATGGCGCGGGTGACCTTCTTCGTGGTCTTCGCCGACTTGATCCGCTGGCGGTAGACCCGGACCTGCGCTGCCATCTAGCGACGACCCTTGACGATCTGCTCCTGGTCGACGTCCTCGGCGTCAGCCGCGTCGAACTGCTCGGAGCCGAGGGTCTTGCCGTCGCTCGTCTGGAAGCTCTTCGTGAACTCGTCGATCTGCTTGTCCATCTCGGCGACGGTCTCGTCGCTGAGCTGGTTCGTCTCGCGCAGCGTCGTGAGGACGTCGGAGTTGCGACGCAGGTGGTCGAGCAGCTCGGACTCGAAGCGGAGCACGTCCGGCACCGGGACGGTGTCGAGCTTGCCGTTCGTGCCGGCCCAGATCGAGACGACCTGCTCCTCGACCGGGTACGGCGAGTACTGCGGCTGCTTGAGGAGCTCGGTCAGACGCGCACCGCGCTCCAGCTGGCGACGCGACGCCTGGTCGAGGTCGGACGCGAACATCGCGAACGCCTCGAGCGAGCGGTACTGCGCCAGCTCGAGCTTCAGCGTGCCGGAGACCTTCTTGATCGACTTCACCTGGGCGTCACCACCGACGCGGGACACCGAGATGCCCACGTCGACTGCCGGACGCTGGTTCGCGTTGAAGAGGTCCGACTGCAGGAAGATCTGGCCGTCGGTGATGGAGATGACGTTGGTCGGGATGTACGCCGAGACGTCGTTCGCCTTGGTCTCGATGATCGGGAGACCCGTCATCGAACCGGCGCCGAGCTCGTCGGACAGCTTCGCGCAACGCTCCAGCAGACGGGAGTGCAGGTAGAAGACGTCACCCGGGTAGGCCTCGCGGCCCGGCGGACGACGCAGGAGGAGCGACACCGCACGGTAGGCCTCGGCCTGCTTCGACAGGTCATCGAAGATGATGAGGACGTGCTTGCCCTGGTACATCCAGTGCTGGCCGATGGCCGAACCGGTGTACGGGGCGAGGTACTTGAAGCCGGCCGGGTCGGAGGCCGGAGCGGCGACGATGGTGGTGTACTCCATCGCACCGGCGTCCTCGAGCGCACCCTTGACCGAGGCGATCGTGGAGCCCTTCTGACCGATGGCGACGTAGATGCAGCGAACCTGCTTCTCCTCGTCGCCGGACTCCCAGTTGGCCTTCTGGTTGATGATCGTGTCGATCGCGATGGCCGTCTTGCCGGTCTGGCGGTCGCCGATGATCAGCTGACGCTGACCACGGCCGACGGGGATCATCGCGTCGATGGCCTTGATGCCGGTCTGCAGCGGCTGGTGGACCGACTTGCGGGCCATGACGCCGGGAGCCTGGAGTTCGAGGGCACGACGGCCCTCTGCGGCGATCTCGCCGAGACCGTCGATCGGGGCGCCGAGCGGGTCGACGACGCGACCGAGGAAGGCGTCGCCGACGGGGGCGGAGAGGACCTCACCCGTACGGGTGACCTCCATGCCCTCCTCGATGCCGCCGAACTCGCCGAGCACGATGGCGCCGATCTCGTCTTCGTCGAGGTTCTGCGCCAGGCCGAGCGTGCCGTCCGCGAAGCGGATGAGCTCGTTCGCCATGACGCCGGGGAGACCCTCGACGTGGGCGATGCCGTCACCGGCGTCGGTGACGTGCCCGACCTCGGCCGTGGAGGCCTTCGTCGGCTCGTAGTTCGAGACGAAGTCCTTCAGGGCATCACGGATCTCATCGGGGCTGATGGTGATGTCTGCCATGGGATTTTCCTTGTGGTTTTCCGGGGCCCTTCGGCTCCGAGAGGGTGACGCTGCCGGACTCGGCAGTTCCCGTTGTGGACTTGGGGAGGAGCGGCTTCGACCGTACGCCTAGCCGGCGAGCTGGAGCCGGAGCTCCGAGAGTCGCGTGGACACGGTGCCGTCGATGACGTCGCCGCCGATCTGCACCCGGACCCCGCCGACGACCGTGGGGTCGACGACCTGGTTGATGCTGATGTCCTTGCCGTACCGCTCGGACAGACCGCGCGTGACGCGGGCCGACTGGGCGGGGGTCAGTGGCGTCGCCGTGACGACGGTCGCGACGAGCTTGCCGGCCTGCTCGGCCACGATGCGCGAGGCATCACGGACGATCTCACCGATGCGGCGGCCGCGGGGCTGCTGCACCAGGGCCGACACGATCGTGATCGTCTGCTCCGATGCCTTGGCACCGAGGAGCCGCTCGACGAGCGCGCCCTTCTGCTGGGGGCTGCCGAGCTTGGTGCCGAGCGCCAGCTCGAGGCCGGCGTCCGAGCGGACGGCGGTCTCGAAGGCGAACAGCTCCGACTCGATCGACGAGTCCGGACCCGCGGTGGCGGCGACGGCGCGGATGCCCGCGTCCTCGATGCCCGCGAGCAGGTCCTGCTGCGAGGACCAGCGCGAGCCGGCCACCGCGGTCAGGACCGCACGCGTCGCGTCCGACTGTCCGGCGAAGACGCGGTCGATGAGGACCTTCTTGCCGGCCGCGTCGGCCGTGGGGTCGGACAGCAGCCCGAGCAGCTGCGGCGCACCGGCGATCGCACGCCCGGAGGCGAGGATCTCGGCACCCGCGGCCAGGCCGGCGCTCGGACCGAGGTCCGACAGCACCGCCCTGGTGGACGCGAGTGCTTCTCTGGTAGCGCTGCGCATGCTCAGTGTTCCCCCGTCTTCGTGGCCTGCGAGGCCTCGAGGTCGGCGAGGAAGCGGTCGACCACTGCGGTCGACTTGGCGTCGTCCTTGAGCGACTCACCGATCACACCGGACGCGAGGTCCAGCGCGAGGGTGCCCACTTCGGACCGGAGTGCCTGGACGGCGCTTTGGCGCTCGGCCTCGATCTGCGCCTGGGCGTTGGCCGTGATGCGTGCTGCATCGGCGGCCGCCTGCTCGCGGACCTCGTTGCCGATCGCCGTGGCGTCGGCGCGGGCCTGCTCACGGATGCGCGAAGCCTCGGCACGTGCATCGGCGAGCTGCTTGTTGTACTCGTCGAGCGCAGCAGCGGCCTGCTCCTGAGCGGCCTCGGCCTTCTTGATACCGCCCTCGATGGCCTCGGTGCGCTCATCGAGCATCTTCGTGATGCGCGGCGTGACGACACGCCACATCACCAGGAAGATGATGACGAAGGCGAGCGCCGACCACACGATGTCGTACACCGGCGGGATCAGCGGATTGTGCGCTTCCTCCGCCGCGATGATGAGTGCGTTCTGCATCGAGGAACCTTAGTTGGTGAAGATGAAGTACGTGGCGATACCGATGAAGGCCAGGGCCTCGGTGAAGGCGATACCGATGTACATGAGGGTCGTCAGGCGGCCCTGGAGCTCGGGCTGGCGAGCGACGGACTCGATCGTCTTACCGACGACGATGCCGACACCGATGGCCGGGCCGATCGCTGCGAGGCCGTAGCCAACCGTCGCGATGTTGCCGTTGATCTCCGCGAGAACGGTCGTTGCGTCCACGTGTTTTCCTTTCGAGGTGCGGGTCCGACGGTCGCCGGTCCCGTAGGGGGTCAGTGAGGAATCAGTGCTCGTCAGCCAGCGCCAGCTGGATGTAGACGGCGGTGAGGAGCATGAAGACGTAGGCCTGCAGCAGCGCGACGAGGACCTCGAAGAAGCTGAACGCGATGCCGAACGCGATGGTCCCGACGCCGAAGGCCTTGAAGCCGAGCGAAGCGTCGAAGAAGAAGAACTGCGTGGCCGAGAAGAACAGCACGAGGAGCAGGTGCCCCACGACCATGTTCATCAGGAGTCGCAGCGTCAGGGTGACGGGACGGAGCACGAAGGTGGAGACGAGCTCGATCGGCGTCACGATGATGTACAGCGGCCACGGCACCCCGGGCGGGAAGAGCGAGTTCTTGAGGAACGTGCCCGGGTGCTTGCGGAGACCGGCGTAGATGAAGGCGAGGTACGCGACGATCGCCAGGATCATCGGCATCGCGATGCGGCTGGTGCCGGCGAGGTTCATGCCCGGGATCAGACCGGTCAGGTTCATGAACAGCACGCCGAAGAAGATCGTCGCCAGGAGCGGCAGGAAGCGCTTGCCGTCCTTCTCTCCGAGGTTGTCGAAGGTGTTGCGGCGGACGACGTCGAACGCGTACTCGATGAACGCCTGGCCGCGGTTCGGCACGAGCTTCAGTGCACGGGTACCCACGAACGCGAACACCAGCAGAACGGCGACGGCGAAGAAGCGGATGAGGACGACCCGATCGATCTCGAACGGCGTCCCGGCGAAGAAGATCGCATCCGGGAAGAACTCGTTGATCGACGGACCATGGAACTCGGCGGCCTTGCTGCTCCCCGCCGCGACGGTGTCAACCGCAGCGGAGAGGGACAGGGGAAGAGCGTGGGATAGCAGCGCTGTCTCCTGTGTCGGCGCGCGCACATCATGGCACGCGATGGTGGACGTTGTGGAGGCTCGTCCGCCCCGAGCGAAAGGCTCCGGTAGCGGACTTCGAGAAGCCTATCAGGTGCGAGAGGCTTCCCGGCTTCTCAGACGCGGGGGGTCGGGTTCCCAGCGTCCGCGGAGTCGTCGAGGCCGTCGCCCGGCAGCCGGACGCCGATCGGGGTGCGGGCCTTCGCGACGGCGACGACGTCGATCACCAGGGAGCCGACGACCCCCGCGATGATCACGATCGCCAGCACCGGGAAGTCGACCCAGTCGCGGTCCTTGAGCAGGACCAGCAGCACGATGAAGACGATGAACTTGAGCAGCCAGGTGCCCATCACGATGCCGAAGAAGGCACCGGAGATCATCTGGCCCTTCGAGACGCGCAGCGCGACGAGGACACTGACCGCGGTGAGCCCGAGGAACACGACGCTCAGCACGGCGCCGAGCAGTCCCCCGACCAACCCCGGGCCGTCCGCGACGAGGAACCCGATGAGCCCGCCGACCACCGCGAGGGCGACGGCGAGGACCGCTCCCCAGGTGATGATGCGGCGGAACACCGGCCGGACGTGGTCGAGCGCGTTCGGTGCGGTCACGTGATGTCTCCAGGGATGGTGCGGTCGTTGGCGGCCCGGTCGAGCGGGTCGAGGCTGGCGTCCACCACGGCGGCGGAACGGTTGGCGGTCTGGGCGGCGATCTCCGTGCGCTTCCGGCCGAGCGGCGCGAACGTCGCGACGGCGCAGACGGTGAAGCCGACGGACACGAAGACGACGACCCAGTACCAGTCCACGAAGAGGAACAGCAGGCACCCGAAGGCGACGGTCGCAGTCCACGCGTAGAAGATCAGCACCGCGTGGAAGTGCGAGTGCCCCATGTCGAGCAGGCGGTGGTGCAGGTGCTTCCGGTCCGCCGAGAACGGCGACTTGCCCGCGCTGAGCCGTCGGGTGACCGCGAGACCGAAGTCCAGGATCGGGACGATCAGGATCGCGAACGGCAGCAGGATCGGGATGAACGCCGGCAGCAGCGCCTGGCGTGTCTGCACCGCGGCCGGGTCGATGTTGCCCGTGACCGAGACCGCGCTCGTGGCCATCAGGAACCCGACGAGCAGCGCGCCGGCGTCGCCCATGAAGAGCTTGGCGGGGTGCCAGTTCAGGATGAGGAAGCCGAAGCAGGCCCCGACGAGCACCGCGGTGAGCAGCGAGGGCAGGTTGAAGAAGAACTCGGTCTGGACGACCACGCGGTTGATGAAGAACGTGTAGAGGAAGAACACCCCACCGGCGATGATCGCGACGCCGGCCACAAGCCCGTCGAGCCCGTCGATGAAGTTCACCGCGTTCATCACGAGCACCACCGCCAGCACGGTGAAGATCAGACTCATGTACGACGAGCCGACGCCCAGCGTGTTGCCGATGGGCAGCGAGACGATCGCGACGCCCTGCCAGGCGAGGATGCCCGCCGCGATGATCTGCCCGGCGAGCTTCGTCATCCAGTCGAGGTCCCAGATGTCGTCCGCCACACCGAGGACCACGATGATGGTCGCTCCCCCGAGCACCGCGAGGACGCGGCCGGGTTCGGAGAACACGAGCCGGAAGTAGTCGGTCCCCGCGATCGACGGGAACAGGAACCAGGCCGCGAGCAGCGAGACGATGACGCCGATGTACATCGCGATGCCACCGAGCCGCGGCGTCGGGGTGCGGTGCACGTCCCGCTCGCGGACCTGCGGGTACCACTTGTACTTCAGCCCGAGCTTCCAGACGATCAGGCTCATCACGAAGCTCACGACCGCGGCGATGGCCCCCGCGAGCAGGTAGTACTTCATGTGACGAGGTCGGCTCCGACGACCCGGATGATCTCCTCGTCGGGGATCACCCCGTGCCGGACGATGCGGAGCTTCCCGCCGTCCGACAGCCCGGTGGCGTCGACGATGGTCGAGCCGGTGCTGGCCTCGAAGCCGTCGTGCACCTCGACGGGTCCGCCGTCCAGGTAGATCGCGACACTGTCACCGAGCATCCGCTCGGCGGCGTCGACGTCCATCGCGGCCGGGTCGCCGGTAGAGTTCGCGGACGAGACCGCGAGCGGCCCGACCTCCTGCAGGAGCTCGAGGGCGATCCGCGAGTCCGGCATCCGCAGCGCGACCGTGCCGCGCGTCTCGCCGAGGTCCCAGTCGAGCGACGGCTGTGCGTGCAGGATGACGGTCAGCCCGCCCGGCCAGAACTCCGCCACCAGGTCGCGCACCGGCTGCGGGACCTCGCTGGCGAGGGCGTCGAGCGTGGGCGGACCGGGGATGAGCACGGGCGGCGGCGACTGCCGCGTGCGGCCCTTCGCGTCGAGCAGCCGCTGGACGGCCGTCGCGCTGAAGGCGTCCGCGGCGAGGCCGTAGACGGTGTCGGTGGGGACCACGACGAGCTCTCCGCGTCCGAGGGCGGCACGTGCGAGCCGCATCCCGGTCAGGAGCCCGTCGGAGTCGGTGCAGTCGTATCGGGATGCCATGACTCGACGATGATAGTGCGACACAATGGTGGACATCGTGAACGAGACGCCCGCACCCCCGCTCCTGTTCCTCTTCGACATGGACGACGTCCTGGTCCGGTACGACTGGCAGGTGCGCATGGCCGCACTCTCCGAGTTCACCGGACACGAGTTCCAGGAGCTCCGTCGCCGCTGGTGGGACTGCGGTCACGAGATGCGTGCCGAGGCCGGTGGGTTCGCCGACGGCGACGAGTACCTCGCCGCGTTCGAGCGCGCGATGGAGTGCGACGTCCCCGAGGCCGACTGGGCCCGGATACGCGGATCCGCCATGACCGAGCTGCCGGAACGCATCGAGGCGGTCAGGATCGCGAGCGAGCACGGGCGTGTCGGGCTGCTCACCAACAACGGTCCGCTCGCCGGCCGCTGGATCCACGAGTGGGCGCCGTCCCTGCCCGAGGTCTTCGGCGAGCACCTGGACACCTCGAGCAACTTCGGCGCCCGGAAGCCCGAGCCCGAGGTCTTCCAGCGCGCGATCGCCCACCACGGCGTCCCCGCGGAGCGCACCTTCTTCGCCGACGACATGCCCGAGAACATCGCGGGTGCGCGGAGCGTCGGCATCCACGCGGTCCTGGTCGAGCACGACACCGACCTGCGGGAGCACGTCCGCGCCTTCGTCGCGGCGCAGCAGCGCGAGGCCTCCCCCGTCTCGTAGCCCACCACTCCCGTTCCTTCCCATCGCGGTCGCGCTGGAAAGCAGGAACGGGCACACCTGGTCATTCCAGACGACCCGGTACGCCCGATCCCACCAGGTACGCCCGGATCCCGGCACACGCACGCGCGGGTGAGCGACGGGAGGCCCGCCCCACGCCCGCCACGCCCGTTCCTTCCCATCGCGGTCGCGCTGGAAAGCAAGAACGGGCACACCTGGTCATTCCGAACGACCCGGTACACCCGATCCCACCAGGTACGCCCGGATCCACGCGGCACACGCAGCACGGCCGAGCGACGGGAGGCCCGCCCCGCGCCCGCCACGCCCGTTCCTTCCCATCGCGGTCGCGCTGGAAAGCAGGAACGGGCACACCTGGTCATCCCGAACGACCTGGTACGCCCGATCCCACCATGTACGCCCGGATCCCCCCGGCACACGCACGCGCGGCCGAGCGACGGGAGGCCCGGCTCGGCTCCGGCTAGCGCGTCGCGGTGGTCGTACGGTCGCGCCCCGTCAGGTCGACGTGCGTCTCCGGGGTGCGGAACCCCCGGCGCGCCAGGACCTGCCGGACGCCGGCGCCCTGCGGCTCGGCGTGCTCGATGACCAGGACTCCCCCGGGCACCAGCAACCGCCAGGCCGTCTCGGCGAGAGCCCGGACGGCGTCGAGGCCGTCCGGCCCGCCGTACAGGGCCATCGCCGGGTCGTGGTCGCGGACCTCGGGGTCGATCGGGATCGCGTCGTCCGGCACGTACGGCGGGTTCGACACGACGACGGACACGGTGCCGTCGAGTTCCGGCAGCGCGTCGGCGAGGTCGCCCTCGACGAGCCGGACCGTCCCACCGTGGGCGTCGACGTTCCGCCGGGTCCAGGGCAGGGCCTCGGCGGACCGCTCGACGGCGTAGACCACGGCGTTCGGCACCTCGGTGTCCATCGCGATCGCGATCGCACCGCTGCCGGAGCCCAGGTCCACGGCGATCGGCTCGGGGACCGCGGTCGCCCGCAGCGCGTCGATGCCGAACTGCACGACGCCCTCGGTCTCCGGGCGGGGCACGAACACGCCCGGTCCGACGGCCAGGGTGAGCGCACGGAAGTACGCCTGCCCGGTGATGTGCTGCAGCGGCTCACGGGTGGACCGACGGGCGACGGCGTGCCGGAAGCGCTCGACGTGCTCCGGGGCGATGCCGCCGCCGATCAGCGCACGGGCTTGGACAGCTCCGCGCGAGGTGTCGGTCGCCCACGCGAGCAGCAGCTCCGCGTCGACCCGGGGCGTCGGCACGCCGACGGCGACGAGCGCCGCGGTCGCCTGCTCGAGCAGGCGATCCGCGGCGTACGTGAGGGGCGTGTCGGCGGTGATCCGGGCCTCCAGGCTGGGGGTGCGCTTACGCGTCCTGGTCGCCGATGGCGGCCAGACGTGCCTCTTCGTCCGCCTGGATGGCGGACTGGATGACGGGCTCGAGGGCACCGTTCATCACGCGGTCGAGGTCGTACGCCTTGTAGCCGGTGCGGTGGTCCGCGATCCGGTTCTCCGGGAAGTTGTACGTGCGGATGCGCTCCGAACGGTCCATCCCGCGGATCTGCGACTTGCGCGCGTCCGAGGCGATCGCGTCGAGCTCCTCCTGCTGGCGCGCGAGGATGCGTGCGCGGAGCACGCGCATGCCGGCCTCGCGGTTCTGCAGCTGCGACTTCTCGTTCTGCATCGCCACCGTGATGCCCGTGGGCAGGTGAGTGATGCGGACCGCGGAGTCCGTCGTGTTGACGGACTGCCCGCCCGGGCCGGAGGACCGGTAGACGTCGATCTTGAGGTCGTTCTGGTTGATCTGGACCTCTTCGGGCTCGTCCACCTCGGGGAACACCAGCACGCCGGTGGTCGAGGTGTGGATGCGCCCCTGCGACTCGGTCTGCGGCACACGCTGGACGCGGTGCACACCGCCCTCGTACTTCAGGTGCGCCCAGACGCCCTGGGACGGATCGGTCGTGTTCGACTTGATCGCGACCTGGACGTCCTTGTAGCCACCCAGGTCGGACTCGGTGCGCTCGAGGAGCTCGATCTTCCAGCCCTTGGTCTCGGCGTAGTGCGAGTACATGCGCAGGAGGTCGGCCGCGAACAGCGCCGATTCCTCGCCGCCCTCGCCGCCCTTGATCTCCATGATGACGTCACGGCCGTCGTCGGGGTCGCGCGGGATGAGCAACCGCCGGAGACGCTCCTGGCGCTCCGACAGCTGCTCCTCGAGCCCGGGGACCTCGTCCGCGAACGCTGCGTCTTCACGCGCGAGTTCCTGGGCGGCGGCGAGGTCGTCCCCCGCCGCCTGCCAGGCCTCGTACGCGGACTTGATCTGGTTGAGCTCGGCGTACCGCCGGTTCACCTTCTTCGCCCGGGCCGCATCGGCGTGGAGCGCGGGGTCCGACAGCTGCTGTGTCAGGTCCTCGTGTTCCGCCAGCAGCCCCGCTACCGACTCGAACACGCGTTACTCCTGGTGGCCGTTGTGGTGGGCGCCGGTCGAGGGGACCGACTTCTGCACCTGCACCAGGAACTCGACGTTCGACTGCGTCTCCTTGAGGTTCCGCAGCACGATCTCGAGGGCCTGCTGCGGGTCGAGCCCGGCGAGGGCCCGGCGCAGACGCCAGGTGATCTTGACCTCGTCGGCGGAGAGCAGCTGCTCCTCGCGACGGGTGCCCGAGGCGTTCACGTCGACGGCGGGGAAGATCCGCTTGTCGGCGAGGTGACGGTTCAGGCGGAGCTCCATGTTGCCGGTGCCCTTGAACTCCTCGAAGATGACCTCGTCCATCTTGGAGCCGGTCTCGACGAGCGCGGTCGCGAGGATGGTCAGCGAGCCGCCGTCCTCGATGTTGCGCGCGGCGCCGAAGAAGCGCTTCGGCGGGTAGAGCGCAGCCGAGTCGACGCCACCGGAGAGCACGCGGCCCGACGGCGGGGTCGACAGGTTGTACGCACGGCCCAGGCGGGTGATCGAGTCGAGCAGCAGCACGACGTCGTGGCCCAGCTCCACCAGGCGCTTCGCACGCTCGATGGCGAGCTCCGCGACGGTGGTGTGGTCCTCGGCGGGACGGTCGAAGGTCGAGGCGATGACCTCGCCCTTCACCGTGCGCTGCATGTCGGTGACCTCTTCGGGCCGCTCGTCGACGAGGACGACCATCAGGTGCGCCTCGGGGTTGTTCTTGGCGACGGCGTTCGCGATGGCCTGCAGCACGACGGTCTTGCCGGCCTTCGGCGGGGACACGATGAGACCGCGCTGGCCCTTGCCGATCGGCGACACGAGGTCGATGATGCGGGTCGACAGCTTGCCCGGCTCCGTCTCGAGGCGCAGGCGCTCGTTCGGGTACAGCGGGGTGAGGTCGTTGAAGTCGACACGGGCCGCGGCCTCGTCGGCGGACTGGCCGTTGATCGACTCGACGGCCACGAGCGCGTTGTACTTCTGGCGGCTCTGCTGCTCGCCGTCACGCGGCTGCTTGATCGAACCGACGACGGCGTCGCCCTTGCGCAGGTGGTACTTCTTCACCTGGCCGAGGGAGACGTAGACGTCGCTCGGGCCCGGCAGGTACCCGGTGGTGCGGACGAAGGCGTAGTTGTCGAGGACGTCGAGGATGCCCGCGATCGGGATCAGGACGTCGTCCTCGGTGACCTCGGGCTCGAAGTCGTCGTTCTGGCCGCCACGGCCGCGCTTGCGGTCGCGCTGGCGACGGCTGCGGCCGCTCTCGGCCTCGTCGGCGTGCTGTTGCTGCTGCTGCTTCTGCTGGCCGCTCGTCTGCTGCTTCTGCTGACCGGCGTTCTGCTGCTGCTTCTGGTCGGCCTTGTCGTCCTGCTTAGCCTCGGCCTGCTTCGGCTGGTCGTTCTGCTTCTGCTGGCCGCCGTTCTGCTGACCGTTCTGCTGCTCGCCGCCGTTCTGCTTCTGCTGGCCGCCGTTCTGCTGGTCGGCACCGTTCTGCTTCTGCTGGCCGCCGTTCTGGCCGCCGTTCTGCTGCTCGGTGCCGTTCTGCTGCTCGCCGTTCTCGGCGTTCTGGCCACGGCCACGACCGCGACCACGGCTGCGACGACCGCGACGCGAGCCGCCCTCGCCCTGCTCGGAGTTCTGGTCGCCCTGGTCGTTCTGGTCGCCGGACTCGTTCTGGTCCTGGTCGGCCTGGACGGCGGACGTCGGGGCCTGCTGGCCCTGCTGGGCCGCCTGGCTCGGCTGCTCGGCCTCGGCGGGTGCCGACGCCTGCTGGCCCTGGTCGGCGGCGCGCTGCTCGGTGCCACGCTGGTCGGTGCCACGCTGCTCGGCGTTCCGCTGGCCACGGCCGCGACGCTGGGAGCCGGACTGCGCGGCTTCCTGGGCGTCCTTCTCGGCGCGGACCTGGTCGAGCCCGGCGAGGAGGTCCTCGGTGCCGGTCTGGCCGTGGTTGGTGTGCTCGGCGGCCGAGGTCGGCGCGGCGTTCACGGTGCCACCGGACGACGCGCGGCGCGAACGACGGGCACGGCTTGGGGCGGCCGACTCGGCGGGTGCCTCGGGGTCGGCGACGGGTGCCTCGGCAGCGGGCTGCGCGGGGGTCTCGGCGGGCTCCGGCAGGGTCGGCTGCTCGGTGGCGGCCGGCTCGGCGGGGGTCTCGGCGACGACGGCGGCGGCCGGGGCGGCCGGCGTCTCGTCGACGGGACGCTTGTCCTCGATGGAGGCGATCAGGTCGCCCTTGCGGAGCTTGGAGAGCCCGGTGATGCCGAGCGAGGAGGCGATGCGCTGGAGCTCCGGGAGACGGAGGGCACGCAGGTCGCTGGGGATCTCCACCTGGGCGGAGTTGTTGTCGGTCAAGGTCGGTGTTTCCTTTCGAACCGCAGAACGCGGAGAGTTTCCACCGTCCCGGATGCAGGGTGAGCATCGACCGCCGTTCAGACGACGGATCGGGATTCGGTGATCAGAAAGAGATGCACACTCGCGCACCGGACCCTGCGACGTCGCAGGAGCTGTCCTGAGGACGAGCGATCCGTACGGTTACGCGGGTTCGGCTTCGAGCGCCGAGTGCGCTGCCACTGTAGCACCACCGAGATCGACGGCCAGCATGAGCGGCCGCCAGTCGGATTCGGCGTGTCGCTGCACCAGTTCGGCGGCGGTCAGGCGCTGTGCCGGGTCGCTGCCGAGGACGAGCAGGCTCGGCCCGGCACCGGAGACCACCGCGGCGAGGCCGTGCTGCCGGAGCAACCGGATCAGGGCGTCGGTCTCGGGCATGGCGCTGGCGCGGTACGCCTGGTGCAGCCGGTCCTCGGTCGCGGCGAGCAGCAGCTCGGGGCTCTGGATGAGCGCCGCCACGAGCAGCGCCGAACGGGAGACGTTGAACGCGGCGTCGGCGTGCGGGACCTGCTCGGGCTGCAGGGAGCGCGCGAGCTTGGTCGAGAGCGTCGAGGTCGGCACGAACACCACCGGGGCGACACCGCGGTGCACCAGGAGCCGCTTGTAGGCCGGGCCCTCGGCGGTCATCCACGCGATCGTCAGCCCGCCGAAGAGTGCCGGCGCGACGTTGTCCGGGTGGCCCTCCATCTCGGTGGCCAGCGTCAGGAGCGTCGAGGCGTCCAGGTCGACGATGCCCTCGAGGAGCCCACGGGCCGCCATCAGCCCGGCGACGATCGCCGCGGCGGAGGAACCGAGACCGCGGCCGTGCGGGATCGCGTTCGTGGCGTGCAGCTCGAGACCGGGCTGGTCGACACCGGCGTGCTCCAGGCCCCGGCGGACCGCACGGACGACGAGGTTCGTGTCGTCCGTGGCGACCTCGCCGGCACCGACGCCCTCGACGGTGACGGTCGCGCCGGGTTCGGGGCGGACGCGCACCACGACCTCGTCGTAGAGCGAGAGCGCGAGGCCGAGCGAGTCGAAGCCGGGGCCGAGGTTCGCCGACGTGGCCGGCACCCGGACGCGGACCGCCGATCCGGTCGGCAGCGCACGGACCGCCCGTCCGGCCGGTACAGCACTGCGGGCGGTCATGCCCTCACCCGGTCCGGACGAGCGGTCGGAGATCACTGCTCGCTGACCAGACCGAGCACGTCGGCGATCGACTTCGTGTCGACCGGCACGCTCGTCGGGGTGACCTCGCCACCGTCCGGCGTGCGGAGGGCCCACTGCGGGTCCTTCAGGCCGTGGCCCGTGACCGTGATGACGACCTTCGCGCCCTTCGGCACGACACCGGCGTCGGCACGCTCGAGGAGCCCGGCGACACCGATGGCGGAGGCGGGCTCGACGAAGACGCCGACCTCGGCCGACAGGATGCGGTGTGCCGCGAGGATGGCCTCGTCGGTGATGGCACCGAAGTAGCCGTCGGTCTCTTCCCGCGCCTCGAGCGCGAACTGCCACGAGGCCGGGTTGCCGATGCGGATCGCCGACGCGATGGTGTCGGGGTGCCGGACGACCTCGCCGTGCACGATCGGGGCGGAACCGGCGGCCTGGAACCCGAACATGCGGGGCAGCTTGGTGCTGCGGCCGGCGGCGACGTCCTCGCGGTAGCCGCGCGAGTACGCGGTGTAGTTGCCCGCGTTGCCGACGGGCAGGAAGTGGAAGTCCGGTGCGTCACCGAGGACGTCGACGACCTCGAACGCGGCGGTCTTCTGCCCCTCGATGCGGTCGTTGTTGACGGAGTTGACGAGGTGCACCGGGTAATTCGCCGCCAGGTCGCGGGCGATGTCGAGGCAGTCGTCGAAGTTGCCCTGCACCTGCAGCAGCTGGGCGTCGTGGGCGACGGCCTGGCTGAGCTTGCCCATGGCGATCTTGCCCTCGGGCACGAGGACCGCGGCGGTGATGCCGGCGTGCGTGGCGTACGCGGCGGCCGAGGCGCTGGTGTTGCCGGTCGAGGCGCAGATGACGGCCTTCGCGCCGTGCTCGACGGCCTTCGAGATCGCCATCGTCATGCCGCGGTCCTTGAACGAACCCGTCGGGTTCATGCCCTCGAACTTCACGTAGACCTCGGCGCCGGTGCGCTCGGAGAGCCGACGAGCGGGGATGAGCGGCGTGCCGCCCTCACCGAGCGTGACGATGGGCGTCGCCTCGGTCACGTCGAGTCGGTCGGCGTACTCGCGCAGGACTCCCTGCCACTGGTGGGCCATCAGGCTTCTCTCTCTGTCCGGTGGGGTGGATCTGGTGGTGGTGCGGCTCGGTGGGCCGGCTGGTCGGCCTGGAGGCCCGTGGTCGCGTCAGCGACCGACGACGCGCAGGACGCTGGTGACGTCCAGGACGACGTCCTCGCCGCGGAGGGCGACGACGGTGTCCGCCAGGTCGGCCTCGCGCGCCAGGTGGGTGCCGATGACGAGCGTCGCGGTCCCCTCGGCTGCGCCGGTGGTGGTCTGCTCGACCGTCTCGACGCTGACGCCGTGCTTCGCGAGCACGCCGGCGACCGTCGACAGCACGCCGGGGGCGTCCGTGACGTGCAGGGTGATCTGGTAGCTCGTGCGGACGGTGCCGATCGGGAACACCGGCAGCTCGGACTGCGTCGACTCGGCGACACCCGGGCCGCCGATGACGTGCCGACGGGCCGCGGAGACCAGGTCGCCGAGGACCGCCGAGGCCGTCTCGACACCACCGGCACCCGCGCCGTAGAACATCAGGTCGCCGGCGGCCTCGGCCTCGACGAACACGGCGTTCTTCGCACCGTGCACGCTCGCGAGCGGGTGCGACTCGGGCACGAGGGCCGGGTAGACGCGGGCGCTGACGCCCTCGCGGCCGTCCTCGTCGGTCAGACGCTCGGCGGTCGCCAGGATCTTCACGACGTAGCCGGCCTTGCGGGCGGCGCGGACCTGGTCGATCGTGACGTGGGTGATGCCCTCGCGGTGCACGGCGGCGAGCGGCACCGAGGTGTGGAACGCCAGCGAGGCCAGGATCGCGGCCTTCTGCGCGGCGTCGTAGCCCTCGACGTCGGCGGTCGGGTCGGCCTCGGCGTAGCCGAGCTCCGTCGCGGTGGCCAGGGCATCCTCGAACGTGGAGCCCTTGCGGTCCATCAGGTCGAGGATGAAGTTCGTGGTGCCGTTGACGATGCCCATGATGCGGACGATGCGGTCACCGGCGAGCGAGTCGTGCAGCGGGCGGATGATCGGGATCGCCCCGGCCACGGCGGCCTCGTAGTAGAGCTGCGCGCCGACCTGCTCGGCCGCGGCGAAGAGTTGCGGGCCGTGGGTCGCGAGCAGCGCCTTGTTGCCGGTGACGACGTCCGCGCCCGACTGCAGGGCCTGGAGCACGAGGGTGCGCGCCGGCTCGATGCCGCCGATGAGCTCGACGACGATGTCCGCGCCGAGGATGAGCGATGCCGCGTCCGTGGTGAAGAGCTCCGCCGGCAGGTCGACGTCGCGCTGCGCGTCCACGTCGCGCACGGCGATCCCGACCAGCTCCAGCCCGGCACCGGCGCGCGAGGCCAGCTCGTCGCCGTGCTCGAGGAGCAGTCGCGCGACCTGGGAACCGACCGAGCCGGCCCCGAGCAGCGCGACACGGACGTTGCGGTATTCGATCATCTGGTAGCGGTTCCTGTCGGTGGGGGTGCGCCCTGCGGGGTGGGCGGACCCGATCGGGTCGGGGGTCAGCGGCCGGTGCCGTCGGCGGGCACGGCGGCGACCCCGGTGTCACGGGCGAGGAGGTCGTCGATCGTCTCGCCCCGCACGAGGATACGGGCTGTGCCGTCCGCGACGGCGACGACCGGCGGGCGGCCCACGTGGTTGTAGTTGCTCGACAGCGCCCAGCAGTAGGCCCCGGTGGCCGCGACGGCCAGCAGGTCGCCGCGCTGCACGTCGCCGGGCAGGTACTCGTCGTTCACCACGACGTCGCCGCTCTCGCAGTGCTTGCCGACGACGCGGCTCAGCACCGCGGGCGCGTCCGAGGTGCGGGCGAGCCGGGCCGTGTAGTCGGCGCCGTACAGGGCGGGACGGATGTTGTCGCTCATCCCGCCGTCGACCGAGACGTACGTGCGGGTCGCGCTGCCGCCGTCCTCGGGCTCGAGCGTGACGGGCTTGATCGTGCCGACGCGGTAGAGCGTCACCCCGGGCGGGCCGATGATGTAGCGGCCCGGCTCGACGGCGATGTCCGGCACCGGGATGCCGCGCTCGGCACAGGCCTCGCCGATGATCGTGGCCAGTGCGTCGGCGACGTCCTCGGGGGCGAAGGCCGAGTCGGCCTCGGTGTAGTCGATGCCCCAGCCGCCGCCGAGGTTCAACTCGGGCACCGGCCCGGAGGCCACGAGCGTCGCGTGCACGTCCATGAGCCGGCGTGCGGCCTCGCGGAAGCCGGCGTCGTCGAAGATCTGCGAGCCGATGTGCGAGTGCAGCCCGACGAAGGCGAGCGAGGGCTCGGCGCGGACGGCTGCTGCGGCTTCGACGGCCTCGGACAGCGGGATGCCGAACTTCTGGTCCTCGCGAGCGGTCGCCAGGTACTCGTGGGTGGACGCGTGCACACCGGTGTTGATCCGGATGCGCACACGCTGCACGACCCCGGCGTCGGCGGCGGCACGGGCGACGCGCTGCACCTCTTCGTGGCTGTCGAGCACGATCGTGCCGATGCCGACCTCGACCGCGCGGGCGATCTCGGCGTCGGACTTGTCGTTGCCGTGGAAGCCGAGCCGGCCGGGGTCGATGCCGCCGGCCAGGGCGACCGCGAGCTCACCGGCGGTGCAGACGTCCACGCGCAGGTCGGCCTCGGCCATCCACGCGACGACCTGCGTCGTCAGGAAGGCCTTGCCGGCGTAGTAGACGTGCGCGTGGCTGCCGATGCGCTCGAACGCCTCGGTGAACGCGTTGCGGACGCGGACGGCGCGGGACTGGACGTCACGCTCGTCGACGACGTACAGGGGCGTGCCGAACTGAGCGACCAGGTCCGTCGCGCTGATGCCGCCGATCGCCAGGGTGCCGTCGTCGGTCCGCGTCGCGGACGCGGGCCAGATGCGGTCCACCAGTTCGGAGGCGTCCGTCGGGAACCGCAGCCGCGGCGGTGCAAGGGGGTTCTCGCTCACGGGACCCGATCCTACCGACGCGCGCCGTTCCTCCAGGCCGCGTTACGCACCCGTCCGCTCAGCCGCAGCTGCCGACCGTCCGCAGGCCGTCCTCGTTGAGCGGCAGCGCGTCCGCGGTGATCCGGACCGTCGCGTCCGACTTCGACACGTCGAGCGAACGCACCCGCAGCGCCTCGGGCAGGAACTGCGCGGTGCAGACCTGCACCGGGACGCCGGTGACGCCCGGGATCGAGTCGACCTTGAGGCCGAGGTCGGAGTTCGTGATCCGCACGCTCTCCGGGGTGATCGAGATGCCGCGGCCGTCGTCCTGCGCGACGACGGCGCCCTTCGCCGCGTAGGTGATGTCGTAGCCGAGCACCGACGACGACCCCGTCAGTTCCACGCCGCCGTCGACCAGGTTCAGCCGGTCGAACAGCGGGCTGTACTTCGCCAGGTCCTTGACGCTCGACGACGCCAGCGTGACCGTGCCGTCGACGTCACGGACGTCGCCCTTGCCGTCCACCGGCACGTCCTGCGCGGTGACGTCGGCGGCGAGCGGGATGCCGTCCACCGTGAGCTTCTCCGAGGAGATCTCGACGCGGTCGAGCGTGCCGCTGATGAGCTGCGGGATGACGATGCCCTCCGCGTGGGCGTCGACCTCGCCGGTCGTGCCGTCCGGCAGCGACTGCTCGACCTGCTGGGCGATGATCCGGTCGACGACGCCGCGCAGCACGAACTCGGCGACGACGACGAGGGCGGCGAGCACGACGACGACCACGAGCAGGACGACGGGCCAGCGGCGGCGCGTGGTGGGGCGTTCGGTGGCTGCGGGCATGCGTCCCACCCTGCCAGTCCGTCCCGGCAGCCTGCCTGGAGGCCCGGTGCGCGTCCGGCGCGGCGGCTTGCTGTGACACCGTGGAACGGACACAGCACCGCGGATCTCCGCGGTGCTGTGTCCGGAACCTGGTTCCGGGGCAACGGGGCGACCGCTACATGCGGGACGGAGCCGACACGCCGAGCAGGCCGAGGCCGTTCCGGACGACCTGGCCGGTGGCGTCGTTCAGCCACAGGCGCGTCCGGTGCAGGTCGGTCACGGGCTCGTCGCCGAGGGGCGTGACACGGCAGGAGTCGTACCAGCGGTGGTACAGGCCGGCCAGCTGCTCGATGTACCGCGCGATGCGGTGCGGCTCGCGCAGTTCGGCGGCGTGCCGGACCACCCGCGGGTACTCGGCGAGGGCTCCGAGGAGCGCGCTCTCCGACTCGTGGGTCAGCAGCGAGGCGTCGAACACGGACCGGTCGACCCCGGCCGCCGCGGCGTTCCGGGCCACCGACTGGGTGCGGGCGTGGGCGTACTGCACGTAGAAGACGGGGTTGTCGTTCGTGCGCTTGGTGAGCAGGTCGAGGTCGATGTCGATCGCGGTGTCGCTGGCGAACCGGACCAGGGCGTAGCGGCCGGCGTCGACACCGACGGCGTCGACGAGGTCCTCCATCGTGACGATGGTGCCGTTGCGCTTCGACATGCGCATCGGCTCGCCGTCCTTGAGCAGGTTGACCATCTGCCCGATCAGGATCTCGAGGTTCTTGCCCGGCTCGTCCCCGAACGCGGCGCACATCGCCATCATGCGGCCGACGTAGCCGTGGTGGTCGGCGCCGAGCATGATCAGGTTCCGCTCGAACCCGCGCTCGCGCTTGTCGAGGTAGTACGCCAGGTCGCCGGCGATGTACGCGGGCTCGCCGTCCGACTTGATGACGACGCGGTCGCGGTCGTCGCCGAAGTCGGTCGTGCGGAGCCACTCGGCACCGTCGGCCTCGTACATCACGCCGGCCGACCGCAGTCGGGCGATGGCACGCTCGACGGCCTTCGACTCGTGCAGGGCGTTCTCGTGGAAGTAGACGTCGAAGTCGACGCCGAAGTCGTGCAGTGACGACTTGATGTCGGCGAACATGAAGTCGACGCCCTCGCGACGGAAGAGCTCCTGCGCCTCGTCACGCGGCAGGTCGCGGACGTCCATGCCCGGCTCGAGGGTCGCGATGACCCGTGCCGCGATCTCGGCGATGTAGGCGCCGCCGTAGCCGTCCTCGGGCGTGGGCTCACCGAGGGCGCTGGCCACGAGGGAGCGGGCGAACCGGTCGATCTGCGCGCCGTGGTCGTTGAAGTAGTACTCACGGGTGACGAGTCCGCCCTGCGCCTGGAACACGCGGGCCAGGCTGTCGCCGACCGCGGCCCAGCGGACGCCGCCCATGTGGATCGGGCCGGTGGGGTTGGCGGAGACGAACTCCAGGTTGATCCGGACGCCGTCGTACAGGTCGCCGGTGCCGAAGGACTCGCCGCCGTCCACGATGGTGCGCGCGATCTCGCCAGCGGCGGCCGCCTCGAGCGTGATGTTGATGAAGCCGGGGCCGGCGACGTCGACGGAGTCCACACCGTCGAGCTCGGTCAGCTCACCGGCGATCTCGGTCGCGAGCTCGCGCGGGTTCGTGCCGAGCCGCTTCGCGAGCTGCATGGCGGCGTTCGAGGCCCAGTCGCCGTGGGCGCGGTTCTTCGGACGCTCGAGCACCACGTGGGACTCCTCGATCGTCACGGTCTCGGACGCGCCTCGGCGCTCGACGATCCCGGTCAGGATCGACAGGTACGCGGCGGAGAGTTCGGCAGGAGTCACGAGGACCGATCCTACCGGGACGCCCAGGTCCGCACCGGTCGATGCAGCATCATGTCGGGATGACCCCCCGCAGCCGTGCCCGGGCGCTCACCGTCGCCACCCTCACCACCGCAGCAGCCGTCGTGCTCGCCGGGTGCTCGGGCGGCGGGGACAGCACTCCGTCGGCCAGCGCGACCCCGGCGGGCAAGCCGGTGTCGCAGACCTGCGCGGAGCTCCTGCCGGCGAGCGCACTGTCGGTGTACGGGCAGACCTTCGAGCTCGACGACTCCTTCACCCCGGCGAAGGGCTCCCCCGCCGCGACCATCGCGAAGCAGCAGGGTCGCGTGTGCCGGTTCGTCAGCACCGACGCCGACGCCACGGCGATCACGCTCGCGGTCGCCGACCTGCCTGAGAAGTCGCTCACCAACCTGAAGGACGCCCTGTACGAGCGGGGCGGGTCCGTCCCCACCTACCGCGTGGAGGGCTACTTCGCCCTGAGCGGCGACGTCGGCCGCGCGGACGCCTTCGCCGACCCGTACTGGATCACCGCGCAGTCGACGCTGTTCACCGAGCCGGGTGGGGCGCAGCCCGTCGTCGACGCGGTGCGCGCCGCGCTGCAGCCGTCCGCGTCTGCGACGGCGACGCCCGCGGGCTGACGGGGCCGCGCCGGCACGGTGCGGGCTCCGCCGTCCGGTGCGAGGTTGCGCACGTGGTGCGCGCTTGCAGCGCCGCACGGAACACGGAACCTCGCACGGGATCGCGACGGACGCACCGTGCGGACGGGAGGCCCGTGGCGGGCCCGCACCGCGCCTCCCGTCGATAGCAGCCACGCACCGTGCCGGGTCCGCCGCCTGGTGCGAGGTTGCGCGCGTGGTGTGCGCTTGTAGCGCGGCACGGAACGCGGAACCTCGCACCGGCTCGCGACGCTCGCACGGTGCCGGGTCCGCCATCTGGTGCGAGCTTCCGTGCGTGGTGCGCGCCTGCAACGCGGCACGGAACGCGGAACCTCGCACGGGAACGCGACGCACGCACCGTGCGGACGGGAGGCCCGTGGCGGGCCCGCACCGCGCCTCCCGGCCGGCGACGGCCACGCACGGTGCCGCGTCCGTCGTCTGGTGCGAGGTTGCGCACGTGGTGCGCGCTTGCAGCGCCGCACGGAACACGGGACCTCGCGCCGGCTCGCGACGCTCGCACGGTGCCGGGTCCGCCATCCGGTGCGAGGTTCCGTGCGTGGTGCGCGCCTGCTGCGCCGCACGGAACACGGAACCTCGCACCGGAACGCGACCCGCCCACCGTGCGGACGGGAGGCCCGTGGCGGGCCCGCACCGCGCCTCCCGGCCGTCCGACGGCACGTCCACAGCGCGACACGCGCTGTCCAGGACCACCCGCCGGACCTGCTACGGTTGTTGACACCCCTTGGCCCCCATAGCTCAGGGGATAGAGCACTGCCCTCCGGAGGCAGGGGCGGAGGTTCGAATCCTCCTGGGGGCACAGTCACATCTCCGCGGAAGCAGTTGTCTTCGCTTCGGTCAGTCAGCTGTACGCGATGTCGCCTGCGGCGACCTTCCCCGTTGAGACTCCTCCGGGTTCGTCGGTCAGCGCTTCTCGGCGCGGACGCCGAAGAGGTTCCCGAAGGGATCGAGCAGCTGGCAGAGCCGCTCTCCTGTGAACACCGTCTTCGGGCCCCGGTGCGCAACGGCACCGTTGGCGACCCAGTCCTCGACGACGGCGTCCACGTCGGCCACCGTCCAGTACGGCACCGTGCCGGACGGCCCCGGCGTGTTCAGTTCGTCGGTGCGGTGCAGCGTGAGACGGACGCCGTCGATGTCGAACGCGACGAGCGCGCCACCACGCACGACCGGTTCGCGGCGGAGCCTGGCCGCGTACCAGGCGACCGCGGCGTCGAGGTCGTCGACGAACAGGAAGACGTTGCCGACCGGGCCGATCGGGAGCGGAGCTGTGGAGTCGTCGTGCACGGGGGTCCTCCTTCGTCGCGCGCCGCTCAGCGGTGCTCGACCCCGAGCGTCTGCGCGAGGAATGTGAGCGATCCGGGCAACGCGTGGTCGGTGTAGCCCTCGGCGTGCCGGAGACCGGGGATCAGCTGCAGCGTGTTCGGGACGCCGACCGCGGCGAGCGCCGCCTGCAGGGCGATCGGGTCCGACCGCGGGACCCACTCGTCCAGCGAGTTGGCGAGGTAGACGGGGCCCGTCGACGCCGTCACGTGCTCGATCGTGGACGCCGCGGCGAGCGCCGACCGGTCGCCGCCGACCTCCTGCAGGATCACCCAGCGGAGGAACGGGTCGTCCCGCCCGGTCTGGTCGATGTCGGCGCTGCGCATCGCGTCGAGGTCCTGGGTCGTCGGCGCCGCGGAGACCGTGCCGTCCGTCGCGCGGATGATCTCGGCGAGGCCGAAGATCCGGGACCAGCTCACGGAGGGACGGCCGGTCACGATGCCGCCCTCGACGGCGAGGTTCCCGCCGGCCGACCCGCCGAAGAAGGCGACCTTGCTCCGGTCGAAGGGGACGTCGGACTGCAGCGCCCACTCGTGGGCGGTGAGCACGTCGTCCCTGCTCGCGGGGAACACGTCCGTCGGTGCCAGCCGGTAGTTCGGGACGAAGACCGTGTACCCGGCGTCCACGAGTCGGGCGGACAGGCCGTCCTCCTTGGACTTGTCCCCGCGGAACCAGCCGCCACCGTGCACGAGCACGACGGCGCCGGTGCTCGGGGGCGATCCGGTGCCCGGGCTGTGGACGTCGAGGACCAGGGCGTCGTGCCGGTCCGAGTACCGCACGTCGCGGTCGATGTGGGGAGGTGGCTGGGTGGGCATCGGTGACGACCTTCCTCGGGTTCCCGACGCCGCGACCGGCGGCGGTTCGTGGAATCCGATTCTCATCGACGGTGTCACGGGGCGATTGGGTCGGATGACTCGATGCGGGTCGGTCCCGGGGCGAGGAGCGGCACAACCGGGTCCGGAGCATCCCGGTAGCGTTCCGGCATGACGATGACGTTCCCGGTGCCCGGAGTCCACGCGCTGCGGGGCGGCCCCGTGCTCCGGTGGGGTGTGATCGGCCCCGGGGAGATCGCGAACGACTTCACCACGACGCTGCACGCGAACTCCGACCAGCGCGTCGTCGCCGTGGGGTCCCGCTCCCCCGAGCGTGCTGCGGCCTTCGCCGCCCGCCACGGCGTGCCCGGTGTGCACGGGTCGTACGAGGCCCTCGTGGCGGACCCGTCCGTCGACGTGGTCTACGTCGCCTCGCCGCACCCGCAGCACCTCGGGCACGCGTTGCTCGCGATCGCCGCCGGCAAGCACGTGCTCGTCGAGAAGCCGATGACGACCTCGGCAGCGGACACCCGCACCCTCGCCGACGCCGCACGGGCCGCGGGCGTCCTCGCGATGGAGGCGATGTGGACCCGGTACCTGCCGGGCACCACGGTCATCGCCCGTCTGCTCGCGGACGGGGTCCTCGGCGACGTTCGCCTCGCGACGGTCGACGTCGGGTGGCCGCACGACCCGGACCCGGCGGACCGGATGTTCGACCCCGCCGCAGGTGGGGGTGCCCTCCTCGACGCCGGTGTGTACGGGCACTGGTTCGCACGGTTCGCCACCGGCGCCCCGGTGACCAGCAGCACGACGGGGGCGGTCTCGGATCGCGGGGTGGACCTCCAGTCCGTCACGGTGTCGACGGCGGAGGGTGGCGCGCAGGCGGTGGTGACCACGTCGATGACGGCGTGGACGCCGGGGCTGGCGGTGATCGCCGGGAGCCGGGCCACGGTCCGGTACACCGACCACTTCGTGTTCCCGGCGTCGTTCACGGTCCACCACCGGGGTGGGGAGGACCACTGGGCGGAGCCGACGGGGCTGCGGGGTCGTCAGGGACTCGTGTGGCAGGCGGCGGCACTCGCGCAGTACGTGGCGGAGGGTCGTACGGAGTCCCCGGTGCACTCGCTGGACGACTCGGTGGGGATCGCGACGGCGCTCGACGCGGCACGTGCGGCGCTCGACCCGACCGGTGCGGCACTCGGACCGACCGCTGCGGCACCGTCCGTTCCCGAGCAGGACACCTCGACCCTCTAGGATCACGGGCCGGTCGTCCCGCACACGACCGGGAAGAGGCCTCGATGACCATCGGCACCGGGAACGCGCAGCTCGAACTCGCCCGCGGCGGCGACGCACCCGCCCCACGGACCCTGTTCGACGTCCTGGCGGCGACCGCGGCGACCCACCCTGACGCGACGGCGCTCGAGGACCCGGCCGGCAGCGTCGACTACGCCGCCCTGCTCGACCTCGTGCGCGCGCAGGCCGACGATCTGGCCCGCCGCGGTGTCCGTCGCGGCGACCGGGTCGGGGTGCGCATCCCCTCCGGTGGGCGTGACCTGTACCTGTCGATCCTCGCCGTGCTCGCCGCCGGAGCGGCCTACGTGCCGGTCGACGCGGACGACCCCGAGGAACGCGCCACCCTGGTGTTCGGCGAGGCCGGTGTCGTCGGGGTGGTCGGTGCGGGCGGTGTCCTGCGCGACCGCGACGGCACGGAGCTGCCGGTGACGGACCCTGCGGCGAGCGCCGAACTCCCCCGCGAGACCGACGACGCGTGGATCATCTTCACGTCCGGGTCGACCGGGGTGCCGAAGGGGGTGGCGGTCACCCACCGCAGTGCAGCGGCGTTCGTGGACGCCGAGGCACGGATGTTCCTGCAGGCGGCGCCGATCGGTCCGGGTGACCGGGTGCTGGCGGGGCTGAGCGTGGCGTTCGACGCGTCGTGCGAGGAGATGTGGCTGGCGTGGGGGCACGGTGGCGCGTTGGTGCCGGCGCCCCGGTCGTTGGTGCGGACGGGGGTGGACCTGGGGCCGTGGCTCATCGCGCACACGATCACGGTGGTGTCGACGGTGCCGACGCTGGCGGCGCTGTGGCCGGACGATGCGCTGGAGCAGGTACGGCTGGTGATCTTCGGTGGTGAGGCGTGCCCGCCGGAGCTGGCGGCGCGCATCGCGAGTCGTGACCGTGAGGTGTGGAACACGTACGGGCCGACCGAGGCGACGGTGGTGGCGTGCGGGTCCCTGCTCGACGGGAGCCAGCCGATCCGGATCGGGTTGCCGCTGGACGGGTGGGACCTGGCCGTGGTGGACGGTGCCGGGCAGCGAGTGGAGCCGGGCGGCGTCGGGGAGCTCGTGATCGGCGGGGTCGGGCTGGGGCGGTACCTGGACCCGGCGAAGGACGCGGAGAAGTACGCGCCGTTCCCGGAGCTCGGGTGGGAGCGGGCGTACCGGAGCGGGGACCTGGTGCGGTACGAGCCCGAGGGGCTGGTGTTCCAGGGGCGCGCGGACGACCAGGTGAAGCTCGGCGGCCGTCGGATCGAGCTCGGGGAGATCGACGCGGCGCTGCAGGCTCTGGACGACGTGGCGGGTGGTGCGGCGGTGGTGCAGCGGACCCCGGCGGGCAACCAGGTGCTGGTCGGGTACGTGGCTCCGGTGGCCGGGGCGACGGTGGACGTGGCCGCGGCGAACGCCCGGTTGCGGCAGGAGCTGCCGGCGGCGCTGGTGCCGTTGGTGGCCGTGGTGGAGTCGCTGCCGACGCGGACGTCGGGCAAGGTCGACCGCGCGGCGCTGCCGTGGCCGTTGCCGGGGGCGACGGACGCGGCGATGCTGCCGGACACGGTGGCGTGGATCGCCGAGCGGTGGTCGGCGATCCTCGGGGTGCCGGTGGCGAGCGTCGACGACGACTTCTTCGCGCACGGCGGTGGGTCGCTGACGGCGGCGCAGCTGGTGTCCGCCATCCGGGAGCGGTTCCCGACGACGACGGTGGCCGACGTGTACGACCACCCACGGATCGGGGCGTTGGCGGCGGCGCTGGACGAGTCCGGCCCGGTCGAGGCCTCGTCGCGTGACGTCACGCCGGTGCCTCCGGCGACGGGGTTGCTGATGACGCTGCTCGGGCTGCCGGTGCAGGTGCTCCGGGGGTTGCGGGTGCTGACGTGGACTGCCCTGGTGGCCGCGGTGCTGCACGCGACGACGCTGCCGTTCCTGCCGGTGCTGCCCTGGCCGGTGCTGGTGCTGGCGCTCCTGGTGTTCGTGACGCCGATCGGCAAGATGGCGCTGACGGTGGTGCTCGCGCGGCTGCTGCTCGCCGGGGTCCGGCCGGGGTCGTACCCCCGTGGCGGTTCCGTGCACCTGCGGGTGTGGCTGGCCGAGCGCATCGCCGAGGCGGTCGACGGCCCCTCGACGGCGGGCGCCCCGTGGATCAGCTACTACGCCCGGGCCCTCGGCGCGCGGATCGGCAGGGACGTCGACCTGCACACGCTGCCGCCGGTGACGGGGATGCTCACGATCGGCAAGCGTGCGTCGATCGAGCCTGAGGTCGACCTGGCCGGGCACTGGCTCGACGGCGACGTGTTCCACCTGGGGCACATCCGCATCGACGAGGACGCCGTGGTGCGCAGCCGGACGACGCTGCTGCCCGGGGCGCACGTCGGCGCGGGTGCCGAGATCACCGCGGGTTCCGCCGTCGGCGGCCCCGTGCCCGCGGGCGAACGCTGGGCAGGGGCGCCGGCGGAGCGCACCGGGTCGGCTCGTGACGACCGGGAGGCCCGCCCCGCGACCCGTCGACGCTGGCTGCTCGCGTACGGGGCCGGGTCCCTGGCCGTGGCCGGGTTGCCGGTGGTCGGTGTCGCGGTCGGACTGCTGGTCGCCCTCGCCCTGGTCGGGCGGGCGTCGACCCTGGGCGACGCGGTGCTCCGTGCGCTGCTGACGGTCCCCCTGGCGACGGTCGTCGCCGGTGCCGTGTACGCGCTGCTGGTGGTGGTCGCGGTGCGGCTGCTCGGCATCGGCCTGCACGAGGGGCGGCACCCGGTGCGCTCCCGGATCGGCTGGCAGGTGTGGTCGACCGAGCGGGTGCTCGACGCGGCGCGCACCCTGCTGTTCCCGCTGTACGCATCGCTCGTGACGCCGGTGTGGCTGCGGCTGCTCGGTGCCCGGGTCGGTCGGGACACCGAGATCTCGACGGTGCTGCTCATCCCGGCGTTGACGCAGATCGCGTCGGGGGCGTTCCTGGCCGACGACACGATGGTGGCGACGTACGAGCTGGGCGGCGGTCGGGTGCGGATCGGTCGTTCGAAGGTCGGCCGTCGGGCGTTCCTCGGCAACAGCGGGATGACGGGCGCCGGACGCTCGGTGCCGCGCGAGGCCCTGGTGGCGGTGCTGTCCGCGGTGCCGAAGAAGGCCAAGCGCGGGTCGTCGTGGCTCGGGTCGCCCCCGGTGCGGCTGCGGCGTGCGGCGACGGAGTTCGACGAGGCGCGCACGTTCCGCCCGTCCAGGCGGCTCAAGGTCGCCCGCGGCTGCTGGGAGCTGCTGCGCCTGGTGGCCCCGATGGTGTCCGCCGCCATCGCGCTCGGCGTGGCCGGAGCACTGCTGGCGCTGTGGTCGGCCGTCGGGATCGGGTGGACGGTGCTGCTCGCCGGGCCGGTGCTCATCGCTGCCGGTGCCGTCGCCGCCGTGGTGTCGACGATCGCGAAGTGGGCGTTCGTCGGCCGGATCACCGCCCGGGAGCACCCGCTGTGGTCGTCGTTCGTGTGGCGCAACGAGGTGCAGGACACCTTCGTCGAGACCGTCGCGCGCCCCTGGTTTGCCGAGCAGGCCACCGGCACCCCCGCGCTGGCCGTCTGGCTGCGGAGCCTCGGTGCGACGATCGGCCGCGGCACCTGGCTCGAGACGTACTGGCTGCCCGAGGCCGACCTGGTCACCATCGGCTCCGGCGCCTCGGTGGCACGCGGGACGGTCGTGCAGACGCACCTGTTCCACGACCGCGTGATGCAGCTCGACACCGTCCGGATCGACGCGGGTGCGACGCTCGGGCCGCACAGCGTGGTCCTGCCGGCGGCCGGCATCGGTGCCGGGGCGACCGTCGGGCCGTCCTCGCTCGTGATGCGGGGCGAGCAGGTGCCGACGGGCTCCCGCTGGTCCGGCAACCCGATCGCTCCGTGGACATCGGCGGCACCGTCGGTGACCGCCCCACCGGCGCCATGAGGTTGACTGTCCCCGTGCCCTCCGATCCCGCCGCAGACCCGTACACCCCGCACAGCGGCGACCGACGGTGGAGCGCCGAGCACTACGAGCTCCGTCTCGACTACCGCGTCGCCACGAACCGCCTGGACGGCACCGCCACGATCACCGCGCGTGCCCTCGAGCCGCTCGACAAGGTCGTGATCGACCTGCACGGGCTCACGGTCGACCGGGTCGACGTCGACGGACGCCGGGCCAAGAAGGTCTCGACCGCGACGCACAAGGTGACGGTCACCCCGGCCGAACCCATCGCCGCGGACACCGTGTTCAGCGTGCACCTGCGGTACCGCGGCACCCCGCACCCCGTCCGGAGCGCGTGGGGGCAGCTCGGCTGGGAGGAACTGTCCGACGGCGTCATCGTCGCCGCGCAGCCCACGGGAGCGCCGTCGTGGTTCCCGTGCAACGACCGCCCCGACGACAAGGCCACGTACCGGATCGAGATCGCGGCCGAGGCGGCGTACGACGTCCTGGCGAACGGGGAGCTGCTCGCCAAGGAGCGCGACCGCGTCGGCACCCGCTGGACCTACGCCACCACCGAGCCGATGGCGACCTACCTGGCGACCGTGCAGATCGGCCGGTACCGCACCACGAAGCTGCGCACGAGCGGGGTCCCCGTCACGCTGCACCACCCCGCCGACCTCGCCGCCGCCGCGAAGACCGACTTCGGCCAGGTGCCGGAGATGCTCGCGCTGTTCGGTGACCGGTTCGGCCCGTACCCGTTCGCGGCGTACGGCGTCGTGGTGACCGACGACGACCTCGAGATCCCGCTCGAGGCCCACGGCCTGGCGGTGTTCGGCCGGAACCACGTCGACGGCGAGCACGGCACCGACCGCCTCATCGCCCACGAGCTCGCCCACCAGTGGTTCGGCAACTCCGTCACGGTCACCCGGTGGCAGGACATCTGGCTGCACGAGGGGTTCGCCTGCTACGCCGAGTGGCTGTGGTCCGAGGACCGCGGCGACGACACCGCCGACCAGCTGGCCGAGCGGTACCGGCAGGGACTGCTCGAGCAGCCGGAGGACCTGGTCGTCGGTGACCCGGGCGCGAAGGACATGTTCGACGACCGCGTCTACAAGCGCGGTGCCCTCGCCCTGCACGCCGTCCGCCGCACGTTCGGCGACGACGCCTTCTTCGCCGGGCTGCGGAGCATCACCGAGCGGCACCGTCACGGATCCGTGACCGTGCCGGACGTGCTCCGTGCGTTCGCGGACGCCGCCGGCCGTCCCGTCGCGGACGTCGGTGCGGTGACCGGACCCTGGATCGACGAAGCGTCCGTGCCGGCACTGCCCGCTGGCTAGCAGGCTCCGCCGCCGCGCCGGTCAGCAGGCTCCGCCGCCGCGTCGGCCAGCAGGCTCCGCCGCCGCGTCGGCTAGCCCGCGAGCTCGCCGTCGACCGGCTCGCAGCTGACCTCGGACCACACCGCGTCGAGCGACAGGCCGACCACACGGGCGACCGACGCGATCGTCGAGAACGCCGGCGTCGCGATGCGGCCGGTCTCGATCTTCCGGAGCGTCTCCGGCGAGATCCCCGCGGCCAGGGCGGTGTCCACGATCGACCGCGGACCTCGGGCACGACGGAGCAGCGCACCGAGGCGACGACCGCGCGCGACCTCGTCGGGGCGGAGTGGGAGACGGACCATGACCACATAGTAATACCGGTATGATCATCCGCGTGATCGAGATCCTGACCCCCGCCGAGGTCGACAAGGGCCGCGCCACCGGAGCCCTCGTCGGCACGATCCTGCAGACCCTGCGCGAACGCACCCGCGTGGGCACGAACCTGCTCGAGATCGACCGGTGGGCGAAGCAGATGATCGAGGCCGCCGGTGCCGATTCCTGCTACGTCGACTACGCCCCCTCGTTCGGCCGCGGCCCGTTCGGCCACCACATCTGCACGGCCGTGAACGACGCCGTCCTGCACGGGCTGCCGCACGACCAGGTGCTGCAGGACGGCGACCTGCTGACCCTCGACCTCGCGGTGTCCCTGGACGGCATCGCCGCCGACGCCGCGATCAGCTTCGTCGTCGGTACCGCACGCCCCGAGGACCTCGCACTCATCGACGCCACCGAACGCGCGCTGGCCGCGGGCATCGCCGCCGCCGGACCGGGCGCCCGCATCGGTGACCTGTCCCACGCGATCGGCACCGTGCTCGAAGCGGCGGGTTACCCGGTGAACGTCGAGTTCGGCGGGCACGGCATCGGCTCGACCATGCACCAGGACCCGCACGTGTCGAACACCGGGCGCGCCGGTCGCGGCTACACCCTCCGGCCCGGGCTCCTGCTCGCGCTCGAACCGTGGGTGATGGCCGACACCGACGTCCTGGTCACCGACGCCGACGGGTGGACCCTGCGGAGTGCCACGGGAGCGCGGACCGCCCACACCGAGCACACCATCGCGATCACCGAGGACGGCGCCGAGGTGCTCACGCTCCCCCGCTGACCGCCCCGACGACCTCGACGGGCAGGCCACCCGCCGCCACCACGAGCACCACATCTGGCGCGGGGTACAGCACGGTGAGCGGTTGTTCGGCACCCTCCAACCGGGCGGTACCGGCGGCCACGTCGACCTCCACCGCGAGCGGGTCGACGCGCAGCCCGCGTCCGTCGCGTTTCAGCACCGCTTCCTTCGCCGCCCACGCTGCCGCGAGGAGCGCCGGGTCTCCGTCAGCCCGGAGCAGCTCCCTCGGAGTGAAGGCGTCGAGCGGCGCAGCGGCGACCCGCGAGACCCGTTCGACGTCGACGCCGAGTGCCGACGGTCCGACCGCGAGGGCGACGACGCCCGGTGCGCGCGACAGGCTCACGCCGACCGAGACGCCCGCGACGGTCGCCCACGGACGACCGTGGTCGGTCCGCGCGCAGTGCGGACAGACGCGCCCCGCGCGCACGGCGACCGGCTCGACGCCGGTCGCCGATGCGACGGCGGCGACCAGGGCCTCCCGGTCGTCCGCGCGGTCAGCAGCCGGCGTCCGGAGCGTCACCGTGACGGTCTGGAGGCGCGACCCACCGACCGGGGCAGCGCCCGTCGGTCGTGTGGTCGCGGCCAGAGCGGATCAGGCGTGCGTCAGCGCGATGAGCGCGACGTTCATGGTGCTGTACTGCCCCTCGGAGCGGGTCGCCTGGCGAACTCGTCCGCGCAGGACCTCGTAACGGCCGTCGTGCTCGCGCACGAAACCGATCACACCCGTCGCCGGAGTCGACACCCGGTGGTAGCCGTCCTCGAGCGGGACGACCTCGGTGCTCGTGGTGCGTTCCATCGTTCTTCCCCTTCCGTTCATCCTCGAACAGTGGCGCCAGCATACCCCGGTACGGGGGACAAGACGTCCACAGGAAGCACGGTCCGGAGCGTTCCCCCAGAGTCTGGCGGTGCCCCTGCGTGGCCTGGATAGACTCCGGGCGACAGCGCACTCGTGGCGCGGTCCGGTGCGGTGCCACGGGGTACCGACCGGCGACGGACGGAGGACGGATGCGAGCGGTCCAGCACGGATCGGGCACGGACGGATCGAGCGGGCACAGGGGGACAACGCGGCTGTGGAGCCGTGTGACGGCCGCCCTCGTCGCGATGCTGATCGTCCTGGCTCCGGCAGCGACCGCCCACGCCACGGCGCCCGTCGACCTGGGCGGCGCGTACGTCCTCGACGAGGCTGACGCGCTGACCGCATCCCAGCAGTCGAAGGTCGAGCAGGCCGTGCAGGACCTGTACTCCGAGACCCAGACGCAGCTGTACGTCGTGTTCGTGCCGTCCTTCACCGACCCCACCGACCACACCGAGTGGGGCCGGGCCGTGATGGAGCAGAACCAGATCGACACTGACGGCATCCTGCTCTCGGTCGCGGTCGACGAGCGCAACTACGACGTCCAGCAGACGAACGAGACCGCGATCTCCTCGTCCGACGTGGAGAACGCCGTCAACGACTCACTGCTCCCCCAACTCAAGCAGGGCGACTGGTCCGGCGCAGCCGTGGCCTTCGCCGACGGGCTGACCGAGTCGCAGGCCCCGGTGGACCTGACCTGGCTGTGGATCCTGCTGCTCGTCGTGGTCGTCGGGCTCATCGTCGTGGTCCTGGTCGTCCGGACCCGGAACAAGCGCCGCACCGCCGCAGCGACGAAGGCGCAGGAAGCCTCGCTCGCCGACCTCGAACGCACCGCCGGCGGCGCCCTGGTCACCATCGACGACGAACTCCGCACCGCCGAACAAGAGGTCGGGTTCGCGAGCGCGCAGTTCGGCCCCGACGCCGCCAAGCCCTTCGCCGACGCCGTGCAGGCCGCACAGCGCGAGGTCCGCAAGGCCTTCACGATCCGGCAGCAGCTCGACGACGAGATCCCCGACACCCCGCAGCAGCGCGCCGAGTGGGCGAACCAGATCATCGTGATCTGCGAGCGTGCGCACGCCGCGATCGAGGAGCAGACCGAGGCGTTCGACCAGCTCCGGTCGCTCGAGGACGGCGTCGAGGACGCCGCCGCGTCGCTCGCCCAGGCCGTGGCCGCCGCACCGGCCTCGGTCGGAGCCGCCGCCGCTGCACTCGACCGCGTCCGCGCCCGCTACACCGGCCGCACCCTCGCCACCGTGGCGAACAACGTCGACCAGGCCCACCAGGTGCTCGCCTTCGCCACCGAACGCTCGAACGCCGCCACCGCCTCCATCGCCGCCGGCGACAAGGGCGAGGCGGTCGTCGCCGTGCGCGACGCCCAGCACGCGCTCGCACAGGTGCAGCAGCTCACCGACGGCGCACTCGCCGCCGAGCAGTCCTTCGACGAGGCCACCGCCCGCGCCGAGGCGATGCGCATCGACATCCAGGGCGACGTCGCCGCCGCCCGCAGCCTGCGCTCGGGCGGGCCGGACCTCGCCGCAGCGGTCACCCGTGCCGAGACCGTGCTCCGCCAGGGGCTCGACCCGAAGGACCCCGTGGCGGCCGTCGACGCGCTGACCCGGGCGAACACCGAGATCGACCAGGCCATCGCCACGGCGCGGGGTGCCGAAGAACAGCGCCAGCGGGCCACCCAGGCGCTCGACGCCGCCCTGCGCGACGCCCGGAACCGGATCAGCCAGGCCCGCGACTACGTCTCCCTGCACCGCGGCGGCATCGGCCCGACCGCCCGGACCCGGCTGTCCGAGGCCCAGCGCGCCTACGACGACGCCGTCGAACTCGCCCCGAGCAACCCGGGCCAGGCACTCAACGCCGCCCGCGCTGCCGAGCAGTACGCGGCCGCCGCGATGGATGCCGCCAACGACGACCTCGGCGGCTGGGGCGGCGGCCAGGGCGGTGGCGGCGGCGGTGCCCAGCTCGGCGGCCTCGTCACCGGACTCGTCCTCGGCGGCCTGCTCGGCGGTCGCGGCGGCAGCTACGGCGGCGGTTCCTTCGGGGGCGGCGGCTTCTCCGGCGGCGGCCGATTCTGACCCGACGCCCGCCCCCGGCACCCAGAACCAGACACGACCCGACAACACCGTCCACAGGACTTCCACGAAAGGGAACAGCAATGGCCAAGCAGACCATCTTCGGACGCATCTCCACCCTCGTGCGCGCGAACATCAACCAGATCATCGACGACGCCGAGGACCCGCAGAAGATGCTGGACCAGCTCGTCCGCGACTACACGAACAACATCGCCGACGCGAAGACCGCGATCGCGCAGACCATCGGCAACGTGCGCCTGCTCGAGCAGGACCACGAAGAGGACAAGAAGGCCGCGGTCGAGTGGGGCCAGAAGGCCGCCAACGCCTCCACCGCAGCCGACAAGTACCGCTCCGAGGGCAAGTCGGCCGAGGCGGACAAGTTCGACAACCTCGCCAAGATCGCGATCGGCAAGCAGATCGCCGCCGAGCAGGAGGTCAAGGACGCGGAGCCGAACCTGGCGTCGCAGAACGAGGCCGTCGAGAAGCTCAAGACCGGCCTCGCCGGCATGGAGCAGAAGCTCGAGCAGCTCCGCGCGAAGCGGGACAACCTCGTCGCCCGCTCGAAGACCGCCGAGGCGCAGTCCCGCGTCAACGACGCCCTCGGCAACATCGACGTGCTCGACCCGACGAGCGACCTCGGCCGCTTCGAGGAGAAGGTCCGCCGCGAAGAGGCGAAGGTGCTCGGCCAGCAGGAGCTGCAGTCGTCGAGCCTCGACGCACAGTTCGAGAGCCTCGAGGACGTCGGCAAGGACGCCGAGGTCGAGGCACGGCTCGCCGCGCTGAAGTCCGGCGGATCCTCGAGCATCTGACGAACGCCCTGACGACGCCGGACCCCAGCTGACAGACTGAGACGATGCACTTCCTCGTGGTCGGTCAGTGGCAGGGTTCGGCGTCGTCGCGCGCGATGCGCCTCGGGGACGGTGCGTCGGCGATCGCGGCCGACCTCCCCCGGGCGTCCACCACCGTGGTCGACGTCCCGGCCGGGGCCGGTGATCGCCTCGAGACCGCCGTCGCCCGCTACACCTCGGTGCTCGCCGTCGCGGAACGCGTCGCCGAGGAAACCGCCGTCGCCACCGAACCGGTGCTCGTCGTCGGCGGTGACGGCGCCAGTGTCCTCGGGGCGACCGCCGCCCTCGCGCCGGACACCGCGTTCGTCCGCATCTCCGGTTCCAGCGGGTACCGCGCGCTCAACCGGGCCCAGCCCGTCGCCGCCGAGACCGCCGCCCTGCGACTGCTGGTCGACCGTCCCGACGACCTGTTCCCCGGCCTACCCGTGGTGCCGGCGTCCTCGGTCGTCGTCGCCGGGGTCCGCGGGGTCGAGGACGCCGAACGGGCCGCCCTCGACAAGGCCGGGATCGTGCACCTCGACGTCGACGCCGCCACCCCGGACGCCCTCGCCGCAGCGGTCGAGCGGACCGGTGCCTCGTCGGTGTTCGTGCACGTCGACCTCGACGTCCTCGACCCGTCCGAGGTCGACGGACTCCTCGAACCCGTCCCGTTCGGCCTCGACGGCGCAGCGCTCGTCGAGCGCATCAAGGCCGCGACCCGCGGCCGGCGCCTCGTCGGCGCTGCGCTCACCGGATTCGCCCCCGTCGACCCGGACCGGGCGGTGGACGACCTCGGCGTGATCCTGCGCGTCGTCGGAGCGGTGACCAGCGCCTCCCGGGTGGGCTGACCACACGCACGACGCGACCGGCGGACCCCCTGCCGGTCCGCGTACGCTCGGCAGCATGACGGACTACGACCTCATCGTGATCGGAGCCGGCGCTGTCGGCGAGAACGTGGCGGACTACGCCAGGAAGCGCGACCTGTCGGTCGCGATCGTGGAGGCCGAGCTCGTCGGCGGCGAGTGCTCCTACTGGGCGTGCATGCCCTCGAAGGCGCTCCTGCGCAGCGGACACGCCCTCGCCGCCGCCAAGCGGCTCGACGGTGCGAAGCAGGCCGTGACCGGCACGCTCGACGCCGCCCACGTGCTCGCCCGCCGCAACTCGTTCACCTCGGACTGGAAGGACGACAGCCAGGTCTCGTGGCTCGAGTCCGCCGGCATCGACCTGATCCGCGGGCACGCCCGCATCACCGGCCCGAAGACCATCGACGTCGACGGCGAGACGCACACCGCGCGCGCCGCCGTCGCGGTCGTCACCGGCTCCCTGCACACGCTGCCCCCGGTGCCCGGTCTCGCCGAGGCGAAGCCGTGGGGCACCCGCGAGGGCACCAGCGCCCAGCAGGTCCCCGAGAGCCTGCTCGTCATCGGCGGCGGTGTCTCCGGCTCCGAGCTCGCGACCGCGTGGGCGTCCCTCGGCGCGAAGGTCACCCTCGTCGCCCGGCACGGTCTGCTCGGCGGCATGGAGCCCTTCGCCGGGGAACTCGTCGCCGACTCCCTGCGCGAACTCGGTGTCGACGTCCGCACCGGCGTCAACCCGGTCCGGGTCGACCGCGACGAGCACGGTCTCGTCACCACGGAGCTCGACGACGGCACCACGGTCATCACGAGCGAGGTGCTCGCCGCCACCGGCCGCGCCGCACACACGCGTGACCTCGGGCTCGAGACCGTCGGCCTGACCGCGGGCGACTGGCTCGACGTCGACGACACCATGCTCGTGCACGGCACCGACTGGCTGTACGCCGTGGGTGACGTCAACCACCGCGTCCTGCTCACCCACCAGGGCAAGTACCAGGCGCGTGCCGCCGGCGAGGCGATCGCCGCCCGGTACCAGGGCACGCCGCTGCACACCGAGCCGTGGGGTGCCCACGTCGCCACCGCCGACCACGCCGCCTCGCCGCAGGTCACCTTCACCGACCCCGAGGTCGCGAGCGTCGGACTGACCGAGGCGAAGGCCCGCGAGCAGGGGCTGAACGTCCGCGCGGTCGAGTACGACCTCGGTGCGATCGCCGGGTCCTCGCTGCAGGCCGACGGCTACACGGGCCGCGCGAAGATGGTCGTCGACGAGGACCGCGGGGTCGTCGTCGGCGTCACGTTCGTCGGCCAGGACGTCGCCGAGATGCTGCACGGCGCCACCGTCGCCGTCGTGGGCGAGGTCCCGATCGACCGCCTGTGGCACGCGGTGCCGGCCTACCCGACGATGAACGAGATCTGGCTCCGCCTGCTCGAGACGTACGGCCGCCCGGCCTGAGCGTGCGCAACCCGCTGCTCGACTCCCCCGTGTCGCGTGCGGGGTGGGTGTTCGCGACCGCTGTCGGGCTCGCCGTGGGCGTCCCCCTGTCGACCGGGCGGATCCGGGTGGAGGACGGGCTCGTGGTCTGCACGGGGCTGCCGCGCTGGGTGTTCCGGCGCGGCGGCACCTGCGTCGGTTCGGTGTACCTGACGCGCGACAACGACGGCCCTCGGGTGCTCCGGCACGAGCGGGTGCACGTCGAGCAGTGGCGCCGGTACGGGATGCTCATGCCGCTGCTCTACGCCGTCGCCGGGCGGGATCCGCTGCGGAACCGGTTCGAGGTCGAGGCCGGTCTGGAGGACGGGGGGTACCGCTGACGCGTGCGGCGGGTGCGGGGCGGGTGCGTAGGTGTGCTGCGGTCGCACGACACGCCGCGTGCGCATCGTCGTGGTCGCGCGAACTGTCGCCCCGACGCCGTTCGGGCGGAGGTTCGTGCGACCTCGGCGCGCCCGCCCGCCGGTCGCAACACCCCGCCGGGCGCGCGGCGAGCGGTCGCAGACCGTCGCGTGCGGCGCCGCCAGCCGACAGTTCGTGACCGCTCGACGCCGACCCACGACGAGTCGTGACCACTCGGCGGCGGGCGGCCAGGCGACGGAACGCGACCAGTCGACGGCCTGGAGGCGCGTGGCGGCGCCGCCCCCGGGCCTCCAGGCCGCCGCGCCCCACGCCCACCGCGCCCGCCCGCCGGTCGCAACACCCCGGCGGGTGCGCGGCGAGCGGTCGCAGACCGTCGCCTGCGGCGCCGCCAGCCGACGGTTCGTGACCACTCGGCGCCCCACCGACGACGAGTCATGACCACTCGGCGGCGGCACGTGACCGAAGTCGCGCGACATGCCGCGTGCGCATCGTCGTGGTCGCGCGAACCGTCGTCCCGACGCCGGGCAGGCGGCAGATCGTGCGACCTCGGCCCGGCCCGGCGCCAGCCGGCCCGCGCGTCAGGCCGCGCGCCGCCGCGGCACCACGAGGGGCGTGCCGGTCTCGGGGTCCGGGACGACGACGCACGGCAGGCCGAAGACGTCCTCGACGAGGTCCGCGGTGAGCACCGACGACGGCTCCCCCGCCGAGACGATCGCCCCGTCGCGCATCGCGATGACGTGGGTGGCGTAGCGCGCGGCCTGGTTCAGGTCGTGCAGCACCGCGACGACCGTGCGACCGGCGGCGTGCAGCGTGGAGGCCAGTTCGAGCACGTCGTACTGGTGCGCGATGTCGAGGAACGTCGTCGGCTCGTCGAGCAGCACGATGTCGGTCTGCTGCGCGAGCACCATCGCGATCCACACCCGCTGCCGTTGCCCGCCGGAGAGCTCGTCGACGCTCCGCTCCGCCAGTTCCACCGTCGACGTCTGCTCGAGTGCAGCCTGCACCGCCTGCCGGTCGGAGCCGGACGACGGGTGCAGCAGGTCCTGGTGCGGGAACCGGCCCCGGGACACCAGGTCACGCACGGTGATGCCGTCGGGGGCGATCGGGGTCTGCGGGAGCATGCCGACCCGCCGGGCGACGGCCTTCGGGCGGTACGAGTCGATCGGCGCCCCGTCGAGGAAGACCGTGCCGGCGCGCGGCTTCAGGGTGCGGGCGAAGGACTTCAGGAGCGTCGACTTGCCGCAGGCATTGGGCCCGACGATGACCGTCAGTTCGCCGTCGGGGATGTCGACGTCGAGCGTGTCCACCACGACCCGGTCGTCGTACGCCAGGGTCAGCCCACGGGCCCCCAGTGCGGTGGTCGGGACCGGACCGAGCGCGGTGCCCGAGGTCGGCATCAGTGCTCGGCCTTGCCGTGCCGCCAGTAGCCCATGAACGCGACCTGCTTGCGGTCGATGCCGACGCCGCGCACCAGGTGGCGGCGGAGTTCCTTGACGCAGCCGGCCTCGCCCGCGATCCACGCGTAGACGGGGCGCTCGTCGACGGGCGCGGGCACGTCCCACAGCACCTGCTCGTCGACGTCGACGTCGGTGAGCTCGGCGGCCGGCTCGCACGCGGCGGCGGACGACGCGACGGTGGAGGCCCAGGCGTGCACCTGGTCGGTCATCCGGACCCCGTGGGTGGCGCCGTTGCGGGCGATCCAGCGGACCTCGACCCCGGCGGGCGCGGTGACCGGCAACCGGTCGGCGTCGGTGGGCACCTCGATGAACACGTGGCCGACGGTCGAGACGTCGAGGGCTTCGAGGATGGCGCAGATGGCCGGTGCGGCGGTCTCGTCCCCGGCGAGCAGGATCCGGTTCGCGTGCCCGGGAGCGAACTCGGCGGCCCCGGTCGGCAGGTCCTCCGGCGACTCGGGGACGCGCGGCCCGACGATGCGCAGCTCGTCACCGACGCGGCAGGCCGACACCCAGCGCGACGCCGGACCGGTGTCGCCGTGGGCGACGAAGTCGATGTCGAGCTCGCGGGCGTCCGGCCGGAACGAGCGGACCGTGTACGTGCGGAGCGGGTTGCGGGCGTCGTCCGGCAGCGCGCGCCAGGCGGCGTACCAGTCCTCGTCCTCCGGCAGTTCGGAGAAGCCGATGCCGGGCAGGGGCAGCACGATCTTGATCCGCTGGTCGAGACCGACCGAGGAGAAGTCGGCGAGCGCGTCGCCCGTCAGCGTGACCCGGACGAAGTTCGGGGTGAGCGACGTGACGGCGGCCACACGGACGGAGAAGACGCGATACCGGGTTGCCACGGAATCGAGTATGGCATGCCTTACCTAACGTCTCCAGGGCCCCGGAACGGTGCGAGGATCGTCCCCGTGTCCGAAGCCCCCGACGACGAATTCGCCGACCTGCCCGCCCTCGCCAGCGCGAGCGGCGTGACCACGCCGCTCCGCGCCTCCAGGCAGGTGGTCTGCACCGCGGACGGGCAGGAGACCTCCGCGATCCGGTGGGGCGACGACGGCCAGGAGGCCCGGATCACCTACCTGCACGGGCTCGGCATCGACGCCCACAGCTTCGACACCACGGCACTCGCCGTGGGCGAGCCGGCGGTCGCCCTCGACCTGCCCGGCCACGGCCGGTCGTCGTGGCGGGAGGACGCGGACTACGCGGCGGCCGCGACGGCGCCGAGCGTGCTCGCCGCGCTCGACGCGCTCGCGGTGCCGCCGGGCATCGTCGTCGGGCACTCGCTCGGCGCCATCCTGTCGGCTCGACTCGCGGCCACCGCGCCGGAGCGGGTCACCGGACTCGTGCTCGTCGACATGTCGCCGGACTTCGCGCAGCGTGCGGTGGACCGGATCGCCCGCGCGCTCGAGGCCGAGGAGCCGTTCGAGTCCCTCGAGCAGGTCGTCGACCGGGCGATCGAGGCGCGGGTCGGCGACGACCGGCAGGTGCTGCTCCGTGAGGCCCGGCACACGACGGCCCTCGGTGCGGACGGGCGACTCGTGCGCCGGCACCACTTCCCGCACCTGCCCGCCGGGCGGACGTCGTCGGTGGGCCGCTTCGCCGATGCGTGGCCGGACCTCGAGGCCCTGCGCGTGCCGATCCTGCTCGTCCGGGGTGACCGCGGGTACGTCTCCCCGAAGCTGCACGCCGGGTTCGCCGAACGCCTGCCGGACGCCGAGATCGTGACGGTGACCTCGCGGCACGCGGTGCAGAACCAGGCACCCCTCGAACTGGCTTCGGCGATCCGGGCATGGGCGGAGCGGCACGGATTGTTGCACCCGATCGAAGAACCGTCGCCGGACGGCACCAGCCGCCGGTACCCTCGTGCGAGCGCGAGGCCCGATCCCAGCCCTCGTGCCCGGAAGGAACCCACCACCCCATGAGTCCGCTCCTGCCCCGTCGCACCGCGCGCACCTCGCGCATCGGGCGCGCTGCCCTCGCCGCCACCGCGATCGCCGTCGTCTCCGCCCTGGCGCTGGCCGGCTGCTCCGGCTCGTCCGACACCACCGGCGGCAAGGACGCCACGGTGCGCGTCGGGCTGGTGCTCGAGCCGACGAGTCTCGACATCCGCACCCAGTCCGGGGCGGCGCTCGACCAGGTGCTCATCGACAACGTGTACCAGGGGCTCGTCGGCCGGACCGCCGACGGCGAGATCCGTGACGTGCTGGCCTCGTCGCACGAGGTCTCGAAGGACGGCCTGACCTACACGTTCACGCTGCGTGACGGCACGACGTTCCAGGACGGCAAGCCGGTCACCGCGGCCGACGTCGTGTGGTCGCTCGAGCAGGTCAAGTCGAACGACTCGTACGTCGACTCGGCCAAGCTCGCGGGCGTCACGTCGATCACCTCGCCGTCGGACGACTCCGTCGTGCTGCAACTCGCGAAGCCGGACTCCGACCTGCTCTGGAACCTGACCGGCCGCTCGGGCCTGGTGCTCGAGAAGGCCGCGGACAACGACCTGTCCGACAGCGCCAACGGCACCGGTCCATTCGAGGTCGCGAGCTGGAAGCAGGGCGACTCGCTCACCTTCGACCGCAACGAGGACTACTGGGGCACGAAGACGAAGGTCGCGAAGATCGTCTTCCGGTACATCACGGACCCGTCGACCGCCGTCAACGCGATGGCGAACGGTGACCTGGACGTCCTGAACCCGGTCGACGGCACGCTCAAGAGCCAGCTGCAGGGCAACGCCGACATCGCGCTGCACAGCGGCAAGACGACCGACAAGTACACGCTCGCGTTCAACGACCGCAAGGAACCCTTCACCGACGAGCGCGTGCGCCGGGCCATCCGGCAGGCGATCGACGCGAAGGCGCTCATCAAGGCGATCGGCGGCACCGGCGTGGAGCAGGGCGGTCCGATCCCGGAGCTCGACCCCGGCTACGAGGACCTGACCGACATCGACGCGTACGACCCCGCGAACGCGAAGAAGCTCCTGGCCGACGCCGGCCAGCAGGACCTGAAGCTGACGCTCACCTACGCGAACATCTACCCGACGACGATCGGCGACGTGCTGAAGTCGCAGCTCGCCGACGTCGGGATCACCCTGACGGTCAAGCGTGTCGACTTCGCCACCTGGCTGTCCTCGGTGTTCCAGGCACCGAAGTCCGGCGAGCGGGACTTCGACCTGTCGATGGTCGACCACGTCGAGGCCCGTGACTTCGGCAACTGGGCGAACCCGGACTACTACTTCGGGTACGACAACCCGAAGGTGCAGGCCCTCTACGCCCAGTCGATCGCGGCGACCGACGAGGCCACGAAGACCGAGGCACTCCGCAAGGCGGCACGCATCGTCAGCGAGGACGCGGCCGGCGAGTGGCTCTACACGGCGACCGAGATCACCGCGGTGCGCTCCGGCGTGACGGGCTTCCCGGTCGACGGCGGCAACTCGCGCCTCGACCTGGCGAAGCTCGCGGTCAAGTGACCCGGAGCGACCGCGGCGGGGTGTCCGTCCCCGTAGCATCGGTGTCGTGACCCGGTTCCTCATCGGGCGGGTGCTCCTGCTCGTCGTCGGCCTGCTCGTGGCGAGCGTCATCATCTTCGCCACGCTCCGCGTGCTGCCCGGTGACGTCGCCCAGGTCGTCGCCGGCACGCAGTCGACCCCCGCGCAGGTGGAGCAGCTCCGGCAGCAGCTCGGACTCGACCGGCCCGTCGTGATGCAGTACCTCGACTGGATCGGTGGGGTGTTCCGGGGTGACCTCGGCCGCTCGCTGGTGACGAACGGTGCCGTCGCGCCGGAGATCGCGCAGAAGCTCGCGATCACCCTGCCGCTCGCCGCGATGTCGCTGGCGACCGCCCTGGTGATCGGCGTCCCGCTCGGGGTGGTCGCCGCGGTGCTCCGTCGCCGCCCGGGTGGCGCGGTGATCGGGTTCGCTGCGCAGGCCGTCGCCGCCGTGCCCGTCGTGTGGGCCGGCATGCTCCTCGTCGCCCTGTTCGCGGTGACGCTGCACCGGCTGCCGACGCAGGGCTTCCCGCTCGACGGCTGGTCCGAACCCGGGCGGGCGTTCGCGTCGCTCGTGCTGCCCGCGCTGACGATCGGTGCCGTCGAGGGCGCCGTGATCCTCCGGTTCACCCGGTCCGCCACGTTGTCCGTCCTCGATGCCGACCACCTGCGCACCGCCGCCGCCGTCGGGCTGACCCGCACGCAGGCGCTGCTCCGCCACGGTCTGCCGAGCGTCGCCCTCACGGTGCTCGCCGTGCTCGGGGTCCAGATCGCCGGGCTGCTCGTCGGTGCCGTCGTCGTCGAGCAGCTGTTCTCCCTGCCCGGGGTCGGTCGGATGCTCGTGACCGACGTCGGCCGCCGCGACATCACGAAGGTGCAGTCGGAACTGCTCGTGCTCACCGGACTCGTGCTGCTCGTCGGGTTCGCCGTCGACGTCGTGCACCGCACCCTCGACCCCCGACAGCGCGAGGTGCAGGGATGATCCGCCGTCTGGTGTCCCGACCGACCGGGGTCTTCGCCGTCGTCGTGCTCGGCCTGCTGCTCGTGCTCGCAGCCGTGTCGCTCGTCTGGACGCCGCAGAACCCGTTCCGCGCCGACCCGTTCCACCAGTGGGAGGGTCCGAGCGCCGCGCACTGGTTCGGCACCGACGCCGCCGGCCGCGACATCGCGAGCTACCTGCTCGCCGGCACCCGCACCACCGTGCTCGTCGCCGTCGGCTCCGGGGTGATCGCGAGCGTCGTCGGCATCGTCCTGACCGCGATCGGTTCGCTCACCGCCCGCTGGGTGCGCGAGGGCACCGCGGTCCTGCTCGACATCCTCGTGGCGTTCCCGACCCTGCTCACCGCGATGCTCCTGACCGCGGTGTTCGGCGGGTCGCTCGGCGTGGTGATCGTCAGCGTCGGGCTGTCCTTCGGCGTGACGATCGCCCGCGTGGCCCGCGGCGAGATCCGGCGGATCGCCCGGAGCGACTACGTCACCGCAGCGCGGGCGTCCGGCGTCGGCGGTGCCGGGGTGCTCTTCCGTCACCTGGTGCCGAACGCGGCGCCGCTGTTCACCGTGCAGTTGTCACTCGCGATGGCCACTGCGGTGCTCGCCGAGGCCGGGCTGTCCTACCTGGGCTACGGCGCCGGATCGGACACCGCGTCGTGGGGCAGCCTGCTGTCCGACCTGCAGACCTACATCGGGGTCCACCCGTGGAGTGCGACCTGGCCGGGAGCCGCCATCGCGATCGTCGTCGCGGCACTGTCGTTGCTCGGCGACGCGGTGCGGGACGCCTCGGACCCGCGGCTGACGACGAGCGACCGGAACGCCGACCCGGCGACCACCACCCCGGGGGTGACCGCATGACCGGCCACGCAGCCGGCACCGCCCACGCAACCGCAGCCTCCGGACTCGAGGTGCGCGGGTTGTCGGTCCGCATCACGGGGCGGGCGATCCTCGACGACGTCACCTTCACCGTGCCTCCCGGCCAGCGCGTCGGCGTGATCGGCGCGAGCGGATCCGGCAAGTCGATGACCTCGCTCGCCCTGATGGGCCTGGAGCCCACCGGCGCCGTCGTGACCGGCAGCGTCCGCCTGGACGGCACCGAACTCGTCGGCCTGCCCGACCGCGAGCGCGCGCGCCACCGTGGATCGGGCATCGCGATGGTGTTCCAGGAGCCGGGCACCGCGCTCGACCCGCTGCGGCGGGTCGGCGCGCAGATCGCGGAGCCGCTCCGGCTGCACCGCGGGCTCGACCGACGCGCGGCGCGCGCGGCAGCCGTCGACCTGGCGGCGTCCGTGGGCCTGCCCGACCCGGAGTCGTTGCTGCGGCAGTACCCGCACCAGCTGTCCGGCGGGCAGCGGCAGCGGATCTGCATCGCGATGGCGATGGCGGGCGAGCCGTCGTACCTGGTCGCCGACGAGCCGACGACGGCGCTCGACGTCACCACCGAGGCCCGCATCCTCGACCTGTTCGAGCACCTGCCGGCGGGCATGGTGTTCGTCACCCACGACCTCGCCGTGCTCGCGCGCATCGCCGACACCGCCGTGGTGCTCGACGCCGGCCGGGTGGTCGAGCAGGGCCGCGTGGCGGACCTGCTCGCCGCACCGCAGCACCCCGCCACCGCCGCGCTCGTCGACGCCGCCCGCGCCACCGCCAGGAGGACCGCCCCGTGACCCTCCCCGTCCTCGAGACCACCGGTCTCCACCGCACCTACCGACTCCCCCGCCGCGGCCCGTTCGAGCCCGGTCCGGTCCGCACCGCCGTCGACGGCGTCGACCTGACGGTCGCCCCCGGCGCACGGCTCGGCATCGTCGGCGAATCGGGATCCGGCAAGTCCACGCTGGTCCGGCTGCTCGCCGGCCTGGAGGCTCCTTCCGCCGGCACCGTCGCCGCCTCCGGCCGTCCGGTGGTCGCGTCCCGGTCCGCGCGTGCGTTGCGCTGGTTCCGTCGCGAGACCGGGGTGGTGTTCCAGGACCCGTACGCGTCCCTCGACCCGCGGATGCGCGTCGGCGCGATCGTCGCCGAGCCGCTGCGGGCCCTGCAGGTGCCGGGGTCGCACGACGAGCTCGTGCGTGCCGTGCTGGAGCGCGTCGACCTGCCCGCCGACACGGTCGACCGGTACCCGCACGAGTTCTCCGGCGGGCAACGGCAGCGGATCGCGATCGCCCGGGCCGTGGTGCACTCGCCCCGGATCCTGTTCGGCGACGAGCCGATGAGCGCCCTCGACGTGGTGGTCCGCGCTCGGGTGATCGAGCTGTTCCGGTCGCTCGCAGACGACCTCGGGCTGACGCTCGTGCTGGTGTCGCACGACATCGGCGTCGTGCAGCGGCTGTGCGACACGGTCGCGGTGATGTCCGACGGCCGCATCGTCGAGCACGGGCCGGTGTCGCTCCTCGACGCGCCGCAGCACCCGGTGACGCGGGCGTTGGTGGCGGCGGCGCCGACGCTGCCGTAGGCGGGCTGCGCGGGGCGGGGCGGCGGGGCACGCGTGCAGACGTCGAACGACACCGTCGACGTCGTACGACTCCGACATCGTCGCCCGCCCGCGCGTGCAACCGTTGCGGACGCGTTGGTGCGACAGGATCGCTGTCGTACGACGACGACTTCGTCGCACCGGTTCGACGCACCTGACGCACGAGCACGCAGCGCGCGTCGGGCGGGACCCTCGCGACGACCCGGCCCCGGGCCTCCCGTCAGGCGGTCCAGGCAGCCGGGTGCCGCCGCTGCCAGCGCAACCGGCGCTCGAGCTGCGCGCCGATCGCGAGCAAGACGCGCTCGCCGCCGGGGCGTCCGATCAGCTGCACGCCCATCGGCAGCCCGCCACCGTCCGGGTGGTCGTCGTCGGTCACGTCGACCGGCAGGGTGATCGCGGGGAGCCCGGACACGTTCGCCATCGACGTCCACGGCGAGTACGCGCACTGGCGGCGGAAGTCCTCGTCGGGGTCGTCGCCGTACCAGCCGAGGGGCCGCGGCGTCATCGCGAGGGTCGGCGTGAGCACCGCGTCGAACCGGTCGAACGCACCGATGAGCGTCGTCGAGAAGGTGTCGAGCGTCGACATCGCCTCGAGGACCTGCGTGCCGGACAGTGCCTGCCCCCGGGCCACGAGCCACGCCACGAGCGGGGTCAGCGACGACAGGTCGATGCCGGGCACCTGCGGCAGGCGGGCGGCGGAGCTCTCCCACGCCACCCGGAACGCCTCGGCGTAGGGCGCGCGGGGCATCCGGACGTCCTCGACGCCGTGCCCGACCTCGCCGAGCATCCGCACGGCGGTCTCCACGGCAGCCCGTGCAGCGGGGTCGACGACCACGTCGACGGTGTCGTCCCACGGCGAACCCTCGAGCACCCCGACGACGAACCGGCCCTCGCCGCGGACGGCGGCCGCGGTGAACGGCCCCTCGCCGACGTCGGGGGTGACGAGGGCGTACGGCGACGGTTCCGGCAGCCCGGTCGGCGCGACCAGCGCGTCGAGCAGCATGCCCGCGTCGGCGACGGACCGGGTGAGCGGCCCGGCCACGGACAGGCCGCCGACGCCGGAGCGGCCGGGCATCGACGGCACGCGGCCGCGGCTCGGCTTCAGGCCGACGAGTCCGGTCGCCGCGGCGGGGATCCGCACCGATCCGCCGCCGTCCGAACCGACTGCAGCCGGCACGAGTCCGGCGGCGACGGCCACGGCCGCACCGCTCGACGACCCGCCCGGCGCGCGCGTGGTGTCGTAGGGGTTCCGCGTCACGCCGAGCCGGGTCTCGGACGACGAGGACATGCCGAACTCCGGTGACGCCGTCTTGCCGAAGCTCACGGTGCCGGCCGCGTCGAGCGCGGCGACGAGCGGGTGGTCGGCCGACGCGGGCCGCTCCGGCAGGCTCGCGGTGCCGTTCCGCGTGGGGACCCCGGCGCGGTCGTACAGGTCCTTGTCGGCGGACGGGAGGCCCCACAACGGTCTCGACGTCGGCACCAGGTGGCCGAGGCGATCGGCTCGGGCCCGGGCCGCGTCCGCGGTGACCGTCACGAAGGCACCGAGTCCGGCGTCCAGGCGTTCCACGCGGGCCAGGTAGTGCTCGGTGACCTCGAGGGCGGTCGCCTCGCCCCGGCGGATCCAGTCCCAGAGTTCCTGTGCGGAGAGGTGGTGGAGTTCGAACACGGCTCCGAGCCTAGGCGGCGGTGGCCCCGTATCCTTCGACGGTGGACACCACTCTCCCCTCCGGCACGACGAAGCGCCGGATCGAACTCCGGCTCGTCCGACCCTTGTTCGCCTGGTTCGCCCGGCCGACCGTCACCGTCGACGGTGTGGGGCACCCGGCCCAGTGGGGCACCGGCACGTGGGCGGTGCCGGACGACGGCGACACGGTGATCGGCGTGTACCTGTTCAACCGAGCGTGGCGGTTCGGGGCGGCCTCGGTGTCGGTCGGCGGCGCGACGGCGCTCGAGTACCGGGGCGGGCTGCTGCCGGTGGGTGCGGGTCGGTTGGTGCCGCGGGGATGAGGGTCGCGCCGGGCCGGGCAGGGTCTGCCCGGGCGGCTACTCGAACATCTCGGCGAGGAGCGCGTGCGGGTCACCGTCGACCAAGTGCGCGGATCGTCGCTCCGGCCAGTGCGTCGTGGCGTCGTCCGGCCAGCACGGCACGACGTGGAGGTGCAGGTGCGGCACGCTCTGACCGGCGTCCGCACCCGATGCCTGCAGCACGACGGTCCCGGTCGCGCCGAGGGCACCCTTCATCGCACGGGCGACGCGCTGCGCCAGGGCCGTGGTGGCGGCGAGTGCCGCGGGTCCTGCACTGAGCAGGTCAGCGGTGTGCTCGACCGGCACGACCAGGGTGTGGCCCGGAGCCAGCGCCGAGTCGGGCAGGGGTGCGAAGGCGACGGCGTGCTCCTCGCGTTCGACCCACACGGCGGGTTCGTCACCGGCGATCACGGCACAGAAGACGCAGGAGTCCATCGGCCCAGTCTGCTGCACGTGGGGTGCCCGCTCCGCGTGGGACGATGGGCGCATGACCGCCACGCTCGTCGCCAAGGGCCTGTCCGGCGGGTACGCCGCTCGCACGCTGTTCGACTCCCTCGACCTGACGGTGGCGCCGGGCGACGTGATCGGGGTCGTCGGCGTGAACGGTGCCGGCAAGTCCACGCTGCTCCGGCTGCTGGCCGGGGTCGACGAGCCGCTGGCCGGCACGGTGTCGCTGGCGCCGACGGACGCGTTCGTGGGGTGGCTCCCCCAGGAGCACGAGCGCATCGCTGGTGAGACCGTCGCGGCGTACCTCGGGCGGCGGACCGGCTGCACCGAGGCGACGGCGACGATGGACGCAGCGGCGGCGGCGCTCGGGGACCCCGATGCCGGCGACGCAGCAGCCGACCGGTACTCGGCGGCGCTCGACCGCTGGCTCGCCGCAGGGGCCGCGGACCTGGAGGACCGGATCCCGGCGGTGCTCGCCGACCTCGGCCTCGAACCCGGCACCGGCGACTCCGGAGCGGACGGCGTCGGCCCGGACTCCCTGATGACCGCGCTGTCCGGTGGGCAGGTCGCCCGCGTCGGGCTCGCCGCGCTGCTGCTGTCGCGGTTCGACATCGTCCTGCTCGACGAACCCACCAACGACCTCGACCTGGACGGCCTCGACCGGCTCGAGGCGTTCGTGCGCGGGCTGCGCGGCGGGGTGGTGCTCGTCAGCCACGACCGCGAGTTCCTGGCGCGCTCGGTGACCTCGGTGCTCGAGCTCGACCTGGCACAGTCGTCGAACCGGCTGTTCGGCGGTGGATACGACTCGTTCCTCGAGGAGCGCGAGATCGCCCGGCAGCACAAGCGTGACGCGTACGACGAGTTCGCGTCGACGAAGGCCGACCTGGTCTCGCGGGCACGGACGCAGCGCGAGTGGTCGAGCCAGGGTGTCCGGAACGCGATGAAGAAGAGCCCGGACAACGACAAGATCCGCCGCCGTGCCGCCTCGGAGTCGAGCGAGAAGCAGGCGCAGAAGGTCCGGCAGATGGAGTCCCGCATCGCCCGGCTCGACGAGGTCGAGGAGCCGCGCAAGGAGTGGCAGCTCGAGTTCACGATCGGCAGCGCACCCCGGTCCTCGGCCGTCGTCGCGACGCTGTCGAACGCCACGTTCACCCAGGGCGACTTCACCCTCGGACCGGTCTCGCTGCAGGTCGACGGCGGTGACCGGATCGGCATCACCGGCCCCAACGGCGCCGGCAAGTCCACCCTGCTGCGGGCGCTGCTCGGCAAGCAGGCGCCGACGACGGGCACGGCCTCGCTCGGGTCCAGCGTCGCGGTCGGCGAGGTCGACCAGGCGCGTGCGGCGTTCACCGGTGACCAGCCCCTGGCAGCGGCGTTCGAGGCGATCGTCCCCGAGTACACCACCGCCGACGTCCGGACGCTGCTCGCGAAGTTCGGGCTGAAGGCGGACCACGTCGGCCGACCTGCCTCGGCGCTCTCCCCCGGTGAGCGCACCCGGGCCGGACTCGCGCTGCTGCAGGCCCGCGGGGTGAACGTGCTCGTCCTCGACGAACCGACCAACCACCTGGACCTCACCGCGATCGAGCAGCTCGAGCAGGCGCTGGAGTCCTACGACGGGACCCTGCTGCTCGTCACACACGACCGGCGCATGCTGGAGACCGTCCGACTCGACCGGCAGTGGCGGGTCGAGGGCGGCACCGTCACCGAACGCTGACGGATCGACCGAGGGGGAAGCACCATGCGACGCAACACCTGGATCGCGACGACTGCCGGGGTGGTGGTGCTCGCCGTCGCTGCCGTCGTGGTGGGGGTGACCGTCGGGTCGCCAGCACCGGAGCCGACCCGCGCGGCCCGGGCCACGACGACACCGACCCCGAGCGCCACGCCGAAACCGAAGCCGACGCTCGCGGCCGTCCCCGCCGCACCGTCCGACGCGACCCTGGCCGCGCTGCCGTTGGCGTTCCACGACGCCGTCGTGCCGCAGTTGCTCGACGGCGGGGACGTGGAGCCCGAGGACACGTGGCAGATCGCGACCCCGCGCACGCAGCTCGTCGCCCTGTACGCGAGCCCGTCGAGCCGCGCCCGGCCGGTGGCGACCCTGTCCCACCTGGTGTCGACGATCAACCGACCCGCGGCGACCGCGGTCTGGGGTCGCTCCCCCGGCAAGGACGGCGGGATGCTCCTGGTGTCGACGCCGTCCCGCAACCGCACCCCCGGTGACGGCGGCGACCCGGACGCCCCGAGCGCGACGTTCGCCTGGGCCCGGGCCGCCGACTTCACCGTGACGCGCACCGACCGGATGATCACGGTCGACGTCGCCGCCAGCACGGTGTCCGTCGTCACCCGGAAGGGGAAGGTCACCGCCACCGAGGCCGCGCGGCTCGGGACCCCGGAGGACCCGACCCCGGCCGACACCGCCACCTACGTCGAGGCGGCGTACGTCGACACCCGCGTCGCGTACACGCAGGGCAACCCGATCATCCTGACCGGGGCGCACTCGTCGCGGATCCCGTCGTACGGCGGCAACGCCGCGCTGACCGCGTTGCACTACTACCCGGACCCGACCGGCAGCTCGCACGGCTGCGTCCGGATCTCGGCGGAGATGACGAAGACGCTCGCGGCGCTGCCCGTCGGCACCCCGATCCGGTTCAGCTGAGCCTCGGTACGGCGGATCAGGCTCTCGGGATCCGCACCAGTCCGAGCCGTGCCACGACCTCGGCGCTCTCCTCTTCCGGGGTGCGGTCGGCGGCGATCGTCAGGTGGGCCTCGTCGGACTGCGGCGGCTCGAGTGTGGCGAGCTGCGACTGCAGCAGCGACGTCGGCATGAAGTGCCCGGAACGCTGCGACATCCGCTCCTCGATGAGCGCGCCGTCACCGGCCACGTGCACGAACACCACGCCAGGAGCTCGCAGCACGTCGCGGTACGAGCGCTTCAGGGCCGAGCAGGTCACGACGCCGTTCGTCCCGGCGTCCAGGTGTCCGCGGATCCAGCCGGCGACGACGTCGAGCCACGGCCAGCGGTCCTCGTCGGTGAGCGGGGTGCCGGCGTGCATCTTGTCGACGTTCGCTGGCGGGTGCATCGCGTCGCCCTCGGCGAACTCCCACCCGACCTGCTCCGCCACCATGGCGGCGACGGTCGACTTGCCGGACCCGGAGACCCCCATCACCACCAGGACGCGGGCGTCCAGCCCGGCGTCGGCCGCACCGGCAGCAGCAACTCCTCCTGCGCCGCTCATCGGATGAACACCCCGGCCAGCAGGACCCCGAGGAGACCGAACACCGAGATGAGGCACTCGAGCACCGTCCACGTCTTGAACGTCTGCCCCACCGTGGTGCCGAGGTACCCCTTCACCAGCCAGAACCCGGCGTCGTTCACGTGCGACAGGAACACCGAGCCGGCGCCGATCGCGAGCACGAGCAGGGAGGTCATCGGCGTCGACAGGTCGGCGGCGATCGGCGCCATGATGCCGGCGGCGGTCACGGTGGCGACCGTGGCCGACCCGGTCGCCACGCGCACCAGGGCCGAGACGACCCAGGCGACGAGCAGCACCGAGACGCCGGAGTCCTTGACGGCGTCGGCGATCACGCCGCCGATCCCGGTGTCGATGAGCACCTGCTTGAAGCCACCGCCGGCACCGACGATGAGCAGCACCCCGGCGATCGGGGGCAGCGCGCTCTCGAGCGACTTCGACACCGCTGAGCGGTCCATCCCGCCGCCGATCGCGAAGAAGACCATCGCGTAGACGGCCGCGATGCCGATGGCGATCATCGGCGAGCCGAGGAAGTCGAGCAGGCTCACCCACGAGCCGGCGGCATCGGGGGCGGTGGCCTCACGGATCGCCTGGGCGAGCATGAGCACGACCGGCAGCAGGATGCCGATCAGGGCGACGGTGAACGACGGGCTGCGCGGCTCGCTGATGACGCGCGTGAAGTCGCTCTTGCCGTTGGGTAGGGACGCGGTGTCCTGTGTGGCGGGGCCGCGCCGGGCCTCCCGTCCGGGGTGTGCCGGGTCGTCGGCGAAGGCGGCGGACCCGGAACCCGACCCCGGGCCGGCGGTGGCAACCGCCCCACGCGACCCGAACATGTCGGGGACGGGGATGTCGACCCAGCGGGCCGCGAAGCGGGCGAAGAGCGGCCCGGCCAGGATGATCACCGGGATCGCCAGCACGATGCCGAAGGCGAGCGTGGTGCCGAGGTTCGCACCGACGGTGGAGATCGCGACGAGCGGGCCGGGGTGCGGCGGGACGAACGCGTGCATCGTCGACAGGCCGACCAGCGCGGGGACGGCGATCTTCATGATCGGCACCTCGCTCCGCTTGGCGACCAGCACGATGATCGGGATGAGCAGGACGAGCCCGACCTCGAAGAACATCGGCAGCCCGATGAGCGCCCCGATCAGGGCCATCGTCCACGGCAGCGCCGCCTTCGACGACTTCCGCACCAGGGTGTCCACGACGCGGTCCGCTGCGCCGGAGTCGACGAGCATCTTGCCGAACATCGCCCCGAGCCCGACGAGGATGCCGACGCTCGTCATGGTCGCGCCGAAGCCGTCACCGAAGCTGGTGACCGCCTTGTCGGGAGCGAGCCCCGCGCCGATGCCGACGCCGAGCGCGCCGATCGTGAGCGCGATGAACGGGTGCACCTTCAGCCAGGTGATGAGCGCGATGATCACCACGATGCCGGCGAGTGCCGCGATGATCAGCTGCGGGATCGAACCGGACGGGTCGACCGTCTCGGTGGTGCCACCCGCGGCGAGCAGGTGGTCCGGGAGAGCGTGAGGCATCAGCGCCCCTTCCTGGAGTCGCTGCTGCGCGGCTCCGTCGCCTTCGTGTCGAGGGTGGACTGGCACGACGAACGCCGACCCTCAATAATCTGATTAATCAGACTATACGACGTCGTCCCGCGCGCCAACCGCCCGTCCCCGGAGTCTGCCGCTTCGATGGGACCGGCGTCACGACGACCGCGTGACCCGTACTGCACGGAGGAAACGATGCCCACCGCACGCGGACTGCACGCCCACGTGCTCGACACCCTGGGCCAGCGGATCGTCGACGGCGAACTGCCCACGGGTTCCGTCGTGCGACCCGAGCTGGTCGCCGACGAGTTCGGGGTGTCCCGCTCGGTCGTCCGCGAGGCCCTGCGCGTCCTGCAGTCCCTCGGCCTGGTCGAGCCCCGGCAGCGGGTCGGCACGCTCGTCCGCGACATCACCGCGTGGGAGCTGCTCGCCCCCACCGTGATCCGGTGGCGCGGTACCTCACCGGCGTACTTCGTGCAGCAGCGCGAGCTCGTCGAGCTCCGGCTCGGCGTCGAACCCGTCGCGGCATCCCTGACCGCCGGCTCCGCGGGGGCGGACGCCGTGCTCACCGCCGCCGAGGACATGCTCGACGCCTGCGGGCGCGAGGACAGCCGCGCCTACCTGGAGGCCGACGTCCGCTTCCACCGTGCCCTGCTCACCGGGTCGGGGAACGCCGTGTTCGCGCACTTCGCCGGCACGGTCGAGGCGCTCCTGCGCACCCGCACGTCGGAGTCGCGCGACCCCATCACGCGCTGGACGCGCGAGGCGGCGCTCCGGCACCATGCCGTCGGGCGCGCAGCGGTCGACGGTGACGCGGACGCCGCCGCGGCGGCGGCCACCGCGCTGCTCCGCGTGACGCGCGACGAGTTCATCACCGAGGCGCCGGCGGGCTGACGCGACCGGGCGACGGCCTGGAGGCGCGTGCCGGGGCCGCCACGGGCCTCCCGTCCGCCCTGTGGCCGCGTCTCGAGCGTGACGCGCGTCGACCGCGTCGGCTCCGTCAGCGTCGTCGCGCGAACAGCCGCGGGCCGCGCAGGCGGAGCCGCATCGTGACGGTGCCGAGCCAGCGGTCGTACTTGTAGCCGACCTTGCCCATCCGGCCCACTTCCTCGAAGCCGAGCCGCTCGTGCAGCCGGATCGACGCCTCGGCCTGCCGGTCCGCGATGACGGCGACGACCTCGCGCACACCGGCCGAGCGGCACTCGTCGAGCAGTGCCTCCATCAGCGCGCGGCCGAGCCCCTTGCCACCGGACGCGGCGCCGAGGTAGATCGAGTCCTCGACGACGTGGTTCGAGCGGTCCCGCGGGTTCCACGCGTCGACCAGGGCGTACCCGAGGATCTGCCCGGCGGGGTTCTCCGCCACCAAGAACGGCAGGCGGCGCTTCCGGATGTCGTCGTAGCGCTTCTTCCACGCGGCGTACGTGAACGCCGCCGGGTCGAAGGTCACCGACGAGTTGCGGACGTAGTGCGTGTGGATCTCGCGCACGTGGGGTAGGTCCCCCACCTCGGCCGCACGGATGCGGTACTCGAAGGCCGTCTCGGTCGCCGCCGGGGCACGCAGGTGTCGCGGCAGGACCCGCCGTCGCTGGTATTCCTCCTCGAGCACGTGCCGAGCCTACTGAGCGGGCAGCGTCCAGTCGACGGGCGGTGCGCCCTGCGACTCGAGCAGCGCGTTCACCTGCGAGAACGGGCGGCTACCGAAGAACCCGCGCGACGCGCTGAGCGGGCTCGGGTGGGCCGACGCGACGACCGGGGTGTCGCCGAGGAGCGGTCGCACCGAACCGGCCTGCGCGCCCCAGAGCACGGCGACGAGCGGGGTGCCACGGGCGACCAGGGCACGGACGGCCTGGTCGGTCACCGATTCCCAGCCCTTGCCGCGGTGGCTGCCGGCCTCGCCCGCCTGCACGGTGAGCACCCGGTTGAGCAGCAGGACGCCCTGGTCGGACCACGCACGCAGGTCGCCGTGCGGCGGGGGCGTCACCCCGAGGTCGTCGGCGAGCTCGCGGTAGATGTTCGCCAGGCTCCGCGGCACCGGACGGACTGCGGGGTCGACCGCGAAGGACAGGCCGATCGGGTGGCCGGGCGTCGGGTACGGGTCCTGCCCGACGACCAGCACCTTGACGGCGTCGAACGGGGTCGTGAACGCGCGGAGCACGTCGCCGCCGGCGGGCAGGTAGTGCCGACCGGCCGCGGTCTCGTCGCGGAGCCACGCACCGATCCGGTGCACGTCGGGCTCGACCGGCGCGAGGGCATCGGCCCAGCCGGGGTCGACCAGGTCGGCGAGCGGCCGTGGTTCCACGTCGGCTACGCGCCCATGGTGGCGACGGCCACCGACTCCTCGCCGGCCATCACGCGCCAGACGCTGCCGGTCCCGCGGACCTCGAGCGCGCCCTCGCCGACGACGAGCGTGGTGTCCTCGTCGATCGCGAGTCCGGCGGTGACGAACTCGGCCTCGGCGCTGGCGATGAGCCGCGCGAGCGTGCCGGACTGCACCGCGTGCACGTCGATGGTCAGGTCGACCAGGCCGAGGCCCTCGCGGAGCTCGACCTCGTCCAGCCCCTCGGACGCCGCCTCGGGGCAGATCTCGACGCCGCCGATGCGCCAGCCGCCCACCAGGGCACGGTCGGCGGCGATCATCGCACCGGCCGAGTAGCCGAGGTAGGGCAGACCGTCGGCGACGAGCAGCCGGAGCTGGTCGACGAGCGGGGCGATCGCCGCCAGGTAGTCGGGGGTGACGCCGCCGCCGATCACCAGGGCGTCGACGTCGCTCAGGACGGTGGTGTCGAAGACCTGACCGGCCGCGACCTCGGTGACGAGCACCTCGGCCGTGCGCGGGCCCCCGAGGACCTCGGCGATGTCGGCCGTCGACGACGGGCTGCCGCCGTCCGGGCCCGCCACGGAGAGCAGGGCGATGCGCGGGACGCTCCGGCCGACCGCTGCCGAACGGGCGGTCGCCTCGGCGAGGAACGGTGCTGCGGCGTCCGCGGCGGCGAAGAGACCGCCGCCGACCAGGTGGATGCTCACGACTCGGCCGTCACGGGGGCGAGGGCGCTCCACGGGAACGTGATCCAGCCGTCGACCCGGCGCCACACGTGGTCGGGCTCGAGGACGGTGCCGGGCTTCGAGTACAGGCAGGCGCTCCGGACGTCGGCACCGGCGTTCCGGATGATGTCGACCACCAGACGCAGGGTGCGGCCGGAGTCCGACACGTCGTCGACGACGAGGACCCGCTTGCCGGACAGGCTCGGGGCGTCGAGGGCGGGGGCGAGCACGACCGGCTCCTCCAGCCGCTGCTCGACGTCGGTGTAGACCTCGACGTTGATCGAGCCGCACTCCTTGGTGCCGAGGGCGTACGCCACGGCGCCGGCGATGATCAGTCCGCCGCGGGCGACGGCGACGACGACCTCGGGCTCGAAGCCGCTGGACAGGACGTCCTTGGCGAGCAGGCGTGCGGCGTCACCGAACTCGAGCCAGCCGAGTACCTCGGGCCCGCTCGTCACGGTCACGGTGGACGGAGCCGCGGGCTCGGGTTCGCTGCTGATCGGCATCCGACCACGGTACCGGCAGGGAGCCCGCGCCCGCGACCCGCGGCAGCAGCCCGGGCGCTGCGCGGGTCCGGCGCGGGTCCGGCGCGGGTCGGCTCAGCGGGGCGTCAGCGGGCCACGCGCCAGCTTGTGCTGCGCCGACTGCGCCACCGGCCGGATCGTCACGAGGTCGAGGTTCACGTGTGCCGGCAGTTCCACCGCGTGCACGATGGCCTCGGCGACGTCGTCGGCCACGAGCGGCTCCGGCACGTCGTCGTACACCGCGGCGGCCTTCTGCTCGTCGCCACGGAACCGGGTGAGTGCGAACTCGTCGGTCTTCACCATGCCCGGCGCGATCTCGACGACCCGGATCGGCTCGCCGTTCAGCTCGAGCCGGAGCGCGCCGACCAGGGCGTGCTCGGCGAACTTCGCGGCGTTGTAGCCGCCACCGTTCTCGTACGCGACGAACCCGGCGGTGCTGGTCACCGTGACGATGTCGGCGCTCCCGGACTCCCGGGCCCGGTCGCGCAGGTGCGGCAGCAGCGCGGAGACAACCCGCTTCGTGCCGATCACGTTGACCTCGAACATGGCGCGCCAGTCGTCGACGTCGGACTCCTCGACGCTCGCCGAACCGAACGCCCCACCGGCGTTGTTCACGAGCACGTCGGCACCGCCGAGGTCCGCGACCCGCGCGGCGAGCGCCGCCACGTCGTCGGCGTCCGTGATGTCGGCGACCAGGGTGTCGGCCCCGGTCTCCGCGGCGAGCGCCTCGAGCTTCGCGGTGCGGCGGGCCACGGCGAGCACGTCCCAGCCCCGCGACCGGAACAGCCGGACGGTGGCCGCCCCGATGCCCGAGCTCGCTCCGGTGACGACTGCGCGCCGTGCTGCCATGTGATCTGCCTCCTGCGTCGGTGACCGGGGCACGTGGTTGCCCGGTCCGCCCACCGTACCGAGCGGGACGGTTCCGGCACCGCACCGGGCCGTCCAGATCACGATCCGGTAACGTGACCGGCGATGACGACGGATGCCGCCCCTCCCGCCCCCTCGGCCCCGGCGACGCAGCTCGAGCCCGGTCGAGCCCCGCGCCGGATCCCGATGTGGGACACCGCGCGGTTCGTCGCGGTCACGCTCGTGGTCATCGGCCACGCGATCCAGCGGCAGACGCCGGCGAGCGAGCACGCCCTGGCGCTCTACACGTTCATCTACGCGTTCCACATGCCGGCGTTCGGCGTGATCAGCGGCTACTTCTCGTCGGCGGACACCCCGACGGCGAGGCGGATGCGCCGGACGATCACGGACATCGTCGTGCCGTACATCATCATGCAGACGATCTGGACCGTGGTGCAGGGCATCGTCGAGGGCGGCAAGGACTTCAACCCGACGAAGCCGACGTGGACCCTGTGGTTCCTGCTGGCCCTGGGCATCTTCAAGCTGATCCTGCCGTACCTGGCGCAGCTGCGGTGGCCGCTGTTCTGGGCGGTCGTGTTCAGCATCGGCGTCGGCTACTTCGACAACGTCGACTCCACGCTCTCGCTGTCCCGCGCGATCAGCCTGCTGCCGTTCTTCCTGCTCGGGTGGCAGGTCAAGCAGTGGGGCGTCTTCGACCGCTGGTACGAGGCGTCCCGTCGCACGGTCGTCCGGGTGCGGATCGCCGCCGTCGTGGTGTTCGCCGCGTGGGCGGTGTCGTGCGCGGTCTGGATCCCGCAGTTCAAGGAGTTCGACCTGCACCACTGGTTCTTCTACGACGACTCCTACTCGGGGCTCGGCGAGGACGCCTGGTGGGCCGGTGCGGTGCGCTTCGGCCTGATGCTGCTCGCGACCCTGCTGACGGCGTCGTTCCTGGTGCTCATCCCCCGTCGGAACGTCTGGATCACCCGGTTCGGCGCGGCGACGATGTACGTCTACCTCCTCCACACGTTCGTGCTCTACCCGATCCGGGAGTCCGGCGTCCTGGCCGGCGAGCACTCGGCCTGGCCGTTCGTGCTCCTGATGGTCGTCATCGCGTGCGCCGTGAGCCTCTTCCTCGCACAGCCCTTCGTGCGGCGGGGAATGCGCTGGCTGCTCGAGCCGAAGGTCGACTGGCTGTTCCGCCGCGACGGGTGACATTTCCGCGCAAGCAGTCGTCTTCGCTGCGCTCAGTCGGCAGCGCGCGACGTCGCGGCAGGCCGCGACCGATCCCCCGTGGTCGCCGCCGTCAGCCCCGGGCACCATCCTGGCCGGGAGGCGCGGGGCGGGACCGGCGGGCGCGTTACGTCCCGAGGCGGGTGCGGTGGTGCGGGCCCGGCCACCTGCGTACCGTGACACCCGACGCACAGCCGCGCCGCGCCTCCAGGCCGAGCGCAGGGCGACCCGACGACCAGCCGCACCGGACAGGAGCACCAAGATGACCGAGCACGACGCCGCGCAGTGGCAGTTCGAGACCACCCAGGTCCACGCCGGCGCACAGCCGGACCCGACCACCGGGGCCCGAGCGACGCCGATCTACAAGACGACCTCGTACGTCTTCGCGAACTCGGACGAAGCGCGCGACCTGTTCGCGCTCGCCAAGCCGGGCAACATCTACTCCCGGATCATGAACCCGACGAACGACGTCGTCGAGCAGCGGATCGCCGCGCTCGAGGGCGGTTCCGGGGCCCTGCTCGTCGCGTCCGGCCAGGCTGCCGAGACCTACGCGGTGCTGAACATCGCCGGGGCGGGTGACCACATCGTGTCGTCGTCGTCGATCTACGGCGGCACGTACAACCTGTTCAAGTACACGCTGGCGAAGCTCGGCATCGAGACGACGTTCGTCGAGGACCAGGACGACCTCGAGGAGTGGCGCCGCGCGGTCCGCCCGAACACGAAGCTGTTCTTCGCCGAGACCATCGGCAACCCGAAGATCAACGTCCTCGACATCACGGGCGTCAGCGACGTCGCCCACGAGTCCGGCGTCCCGCTGATCGTCGACAACACGATCGCGACGCCGTACCTGATCCGTCCGTTCGAGCACGGCGCGGACATCGTGGTGCACTCGGCCACGAAGTTCCTCGGCGGCCACGGCACGGTCATCGGCGGGATCATCGTCGACGGCGGGAAGTTCGCCTGGTCGCAGCACGCCGACCGGTTCCCGGAGTTCAACACGCCCGACCCGTCGTACCACGGTGCGGTCTTCGCCGAGGCGGTCGGCAACGAGCTCGCCTACATCGTGAAGGCCCGTGTGCAGCTGCTGCGTGACCTCGGTGCGTCGAACTCGGCGGACACGGCGTTCGCGCTGCTGCAGGGCATCGAGACCCTGTCGCTCCGCATCGAGCGGCACGTGTCGAACGCGCAGGAGATCGCGGAGTGGCTCGACCAGCACCCGGACGTCGCCACGGTCGCCTACGCCGGGCTGCCGACGTCGCCCTGGTACGCCGCCGCGAACCGGTACGCGCCGAAGGGCGTCGGCGCCGTGCTGTCGTTCGAGCTCAAGGGCGGGGTCACCGCGGGCAAGGCGTTCGTCGACAACCTGCAGCTGTTCTCGCACCTGGCGAACATCGGCGACGTCCGCTCGCTCGTCATCCACCCGGCGTCGACCACGCACTCGCAGCTCACCCCCGAGCAGCAGCTCACCACCGGGGTGACGCCCGGCCTGGTGCGCCTGTCGGTCGGCATCGAGAACATCGCCGACCTGAAGGCCGACCTCGAGGCCGGGCTCGCCGCGGCCCGGGCGATCGCGCAGGAGAGCCAGCGCGCGTAGCGTTCGCCCGTCCTGGGGCACCGGCTCGGAACGACAAGGTCGACGTCGCACGACGTCGACCTTGTCGTTTGCCCGCCCGTGCAACAGTTGCCGACGCGGCGGTGCGACTTCCTCGATGTCGTACGACGTCGACGTTGTCGCACCCGCCCACGCACCAACCCGCAGACGCCCGGACCAGGACGACGCGAGCACGGCCCGAAGGCCGGCCACGCGCCGGGCGTGACGTAACACGGCGGCGACGACCCGCGCCTCCCGGCAGACTGGACGCACGATGGACTGGCAGACGACCCCCGAGGACTCCGTGCCGTCCACCCTGGTGCCCGGCACCGAACTCGGCACCCTCGGCAAGCCGCCCGTGACCGGTGCCTGGCGTCCCGGTGACCACCCGGGTGCGCGCCACTTCGAGTCCCTCGGCGAGCAGTGGGTGCGCGGCGGTCGCCTGCCGTCCGTGCGCGTGGCGTACGAGACGTGGGGCACGCTCAACGCCGCCCGTGACAACGCGGTGCTCGTCCTGCACGCACTGACCGGGGACTCGCACGTGACGGGTGCAGCCGGCCCGGGCCACCGCACCGCCGGCTGGTGGGGCGACGTCGTCGGCCCCGGCCGGGCGATCGACACCGACCGGTGGTTCGTCATCGCGCCGAACATGCTCGGCGGCTGCCAGGGCACCACCGGGCCGTCGTCGGTGTCGCCGTCGGGCGCGGAGTGGGGCTCGCGGTTCCCGTTCGTGACGGTGCGCGACCAGGTCGAGGTGCAGGCGCAGCTCGCCGACCGGCTCGGCATCGAGACCTTCGCGGCCGTCGTCGGCGGGTCGATGGGCGGCATGCACGCCCTCGAGTTCGCGGTCTCGCACCCCGCGCGCGTGCAGCGGCTGGCGGTCCTCGCGTCGACGGCGCAGACCACCGCCGACCAGATCGCGGCGAACTCGCTGCAGCGGGCGGCGATCCAGATGGACCCGGCGTTCGCGGGCGGCGACTACTACGAGGCCGACGTCGGCGAGGGCCCGCACCGGGGGCTGTCCCTGGCCCGGCGGATGGCGCTCATGACGTACCGGGCGTCGGACGAGCTGAACAGCCGCTTTGCGCGGTCCTGGCAGAGCGACGTCTCCCCGCTCGGCGACGACGGCCGGTTCTCGGTGGAGAGCTACCTCGACTTCCACGGCAACAAGTTCACCCGGCGGTTCGACGCCTCGAGCTACGTGACGCTGACGTACGCGATGGACTCGCACGACGTCGGCGCCGGGCGCGGCGGGGTGTCGGCGGCACTCGGGCTGGTGACCGCGCGGACCCTGGTCGTGGGGATCTCGAGCGACCGGCTGTTCCCCGTCGAGGACCAGCACCGGATCGCCGCGGGCGTGCCGGACGCGCTCGACGGGGACTCCGCAGCGGTGATCGAGAGCGAGTTCGGACACGACGGCTTCCTCATCGAGCACGAGCAGGTCGGGGCACACCTGCGACGGCTGCTCGAGTCCTGAGCGGGCCCACCAGCCACCGCGGCGCGCCGAAGACCCCCCAACGGGTGGCGCGCGTGGAATGATGGCGTGGGGCTCGGCACTGACCGACGCTCGGTTTCCCGCACCGCCAGATCGTCACCAACCAGGACATCGATGGACTTCATCGCACAGGAACGCGACCGCTTGCTGCGGTCGGCGACCCGTGTCGTGGGCATCGTCTGCGCGCTCGTCAGCGTCGTGGGCATCCTCTCCGCCGCCGCCGTGCCCACGCCGCCCCTCATCGGCGCACTCCTCTGCATCGCCGCGATGATCACCGCGCTCGTGTGCTTCGGCCGCGGCGGTGAAGTGTGGTGGACCGCCGCCATCGTCGTCGCCGGGCTCGCCACGATGGTGCTGCTCTTCACCGGCGTCGACGACTCGGCGCGGCCCCTCGTCGCCAGCGCCGTCATGCCCCTGGCCGCCGGCGGGCTCTCGGCACCGCTGATGGCCCAGCGCGGGCACCCGGTCGGTCTCGGCATCACGATCGCCGGGGGCGGCGCTGTGGTGGTGCTCATGGTCTGGGGCTCGGGCTCGCTCCTGTCGACCCCGGTCAGCGGCGCACTGCTCGGGTGGATCCTGATGGCCGTCGTGGCGATCTGGATCTCGCGCAGCATCCCCCGGGTGGCCCGTCGCATCTACAGCATCGGCACCGCCCACCGCGCCGAACGGCAGGCCAGCGAGACCGAGGCACAGCGCCGCCAGGGTGCACGCCTGCTGCACGACACCGTGCTCGCGACCCTGACGCTGCTGGCGCACTCCGGCGTCGGCGTCTCCGAGCAGGCGATGCGCGAGCAGGCCGCCGAGGACGCCCGACTGCTGCGGCACCTGCGCCTCGGTGCGACCCCGCAGCCCTCGCAGTCCGGTGACTACTCGCTCACCCGCGAAGAGGAATCGCCGCTCGGACAGACCCTCGAGTCGGTCAAGCAGCGCTTCGGCCGGATGGGGCTCGAGGTCAGCTGGCACGGCACCGGGCAGGTCCTGCTGCCGTCGAACGTGCTCGACGCGTTCCTGCTCGCGCTCGGCGAGTGCCTCGAGAACGTCCGTCGGCACGCCGGCGTCGGCGAGGCGCACGTCACGATCGTCCACGACAACGAGGTCGTCCGTGCGATGGTCACCGACTCCGGCGTCGGCTTCGACCTCACCACCGTCAGTGCCGAACGACTCGGCTTCAAGGAGAGCGTCGTGAACCGCCTGCGCGAGGTCGGCGGCGACGCCAAGCTCTTCTCCGCGCCGGGCTCCGGCACCACCGTCGTCCTGGAGGCACCGCGATGACCCGGGTCCCCGAGGACACCATCGGCCGCAGCCTGCCCGGCGAGACCGCTCCGCCTGCACCTCGCACCCGCCGCGAGGCGCGCGAGCGGTACCGCACGAGCGAGCGCCGGCAGGCCAGAGGGCTCCCGTCGACGTCCACCGGTGCCCGGTCCCTGCGGCAGGCCGCGAAGCCCGGCGCGTCGCTCGGTGCCGGGTACCTCGGCCTCGGCGCCGCGGTCCTCACCGCGATCGAGGCCGTCGCCGGCATCGCGTTCTTCCTGGTGCGCTGGAACGAGTACTCCGACCCGTGGTTGCCCGCGGTCGCCTGGGGGCTCTACATCGTCGCCGCCGTCGGGGTCGGACTCAGCGTCCTGACCTACGGCGAACGGCTGACGGGTCCGGCCTTCGCGTTGATCTGCGTCGTGCTGGCCTGCGTGGTCACGCTCGACTTCATCGGCATCTGGCCCGAGCACGACATCGCGCACACCGCGACCGCGTCGATGGCCGCCGGGTTCGCCCTGCTGCCGATCGCCACGCTCCGCCCCGCCCGCGAGGTCGCCGTCGCCATCGGTGCGCTCGGCATCGCGTTCATCGTGATGGCCGTCGCGTCGACGCCGATCACGCACGACACCATGCCCGGCATCGTGTCCCTGCTGTCGCTCGTCGTCGTGCCGCCGGCGCTCGCGCTGTACGTCGTGCAGCGGTTCCGCCAGCTCGTACAGCGCGAACTCGACCGGGTGCTCGTGCAGAGCAACGTGCAGGCGCCGCAGTTCGCCGTCGGCATGCTCGCCTCGGACGAGCTCGCCCGGCTCGACCTGGCCGCCGAGAAGCTGCTCGACGCCGTCGCCAACGGCACTGACCCGCTGCCGCTGTCCGACGCCTCGAGCTCCGTCGCCGCGTCGCTCGCCACCGAGCTCCGCCTGCACCTGATCGAGGGGCGCCGCGAGACCTGGCTCTACCACGCGATCACCGAGTCCGACCACCTCGGTCGCTCGGTGAGCGTCGCCGACCCGACCGCCCTGGCGGGGCACCTCTCCCCCACCCAGCGCGACGGGCTGCTGCAGGCGATCTGGCAGATGGTCGGCGACGGCCGCACCGCGCAGCCCGGCATGCCCGTCGTCTCCGTCACCCTCGGCCCCATCGGTTCCGACGGTCACCCGGTCAGCGACGACACCATGGACGTGCCCGTCGTCATCGAGTCCCGCGGGGTGCCCCGGCGCAGCCTCGGCCCGACGGCGTGGAGTGCCCTGCAGCGCATCGGCCCGTACACGGAGACCGTCCGCGACGGCGCGCTGCACATCGTCGCGCACTGCGTCGTGAACCGACATCCGTCGATGTAGCCGCCGGACACCCGCATGCCTGACCGACTTCCGGCCCGCATCCTCCTAGGATCGGCCGAGCAATCCGCACCGAGAAAGGACGCCAGCATGGCGACTCCAGAGGAACCGATCCGACTCGCACTGGTCGACGACCACAGGATGCTCCTCGGCGCGCTCACGGAGTGGATCCGGAACGCGGCCGACGACATCACCCTGGTGGCCGCCGTCACGACCTGGCCCGAGCTCCTGACGAGCCCGGCGTTCCCGGTCGACGTGGTGCTGCTGGACCTGGACCTCAAGGACTCCATCCCGGTGTCGCTGAAGATCTCGACGCTCAAGACCGCGGGCGTCAAGACCGTCGTGATGAGCACGTACTCGGAGCCGAACGTCGTGCGCGAGGCCCTCGGCGCCGGTGCCCTCGGGTACCTCGTCAAGAGCGAGGACGCCGACATGATCGTCGAGGCGATCCGCTCCGCCCAGCGCGGCGAGCAGTACGTCTCGGCCGAGCTCGACCTCGCCATCAACAGCGGCGACGTCGGCGGCGTCCCGAAGCTCAGCGCGCAGGAGCGTCGCGTGATGGCCCTGTACGGCGGTGGCGAGCCCGTCAAGAGCGTCGCCTACCAGCTCGGCATCTCCGAGGAGACCGCGAAGAGCTACCTCAAGCGCATCCGCGAGAAGTACCGCGTCGCCGGCTTCGACGTGGGCACGAAGGTCGCGCTGCGGAAGCGTGCGATCACCGACGGCATCATCGTGCAGGACGGCAGCCCCCTGGGGCTCTAGCGCGCGGCTGCGCGTTGCGCTTCGTGAGCAGCAATGGTCGGGTCCCGTCACGGGACCCGACCATTGCTGCTCACCATGTGCGGTGGCCGGGCCAAGTGACGGACGGGACGCCCGTGGCGGCGTCGCCACGGGCCTCCCGTCCGGTGGGTGCGTGCGCGCACCCCGCGGGTCAGGCCGTCGGGACCGGTGCGGTGATCGGGCCGGTGGACGGTGACGAGGAGCGGACCGCGGCACGACGGGTGCTCCGCCGCTCGACCGCGTAGCTGACCATCGTCACCAGGACGCCGAGCAGCGCGAGGCCGATGCCGAGCCAGCCCGGTGCGAGGAACCCGAAGCCGGCGGCGATGACGGCGCCACCCAGGGCCGCACCGATCGAGTTGCCGATGTTGAACGCCGAGTGGTTCAGCGCCGCCGCGATCGTGCGGGCATCCCCCGCGACGTCCATCAGGCGCGACTGCACCGCCGGCGGGATCGCCGACGAGGTCGCACCGAGCAGGAACGCGCCGAGCAGCATGCCCCAGAGCCACTGCGCGGTCAGGACCGTGATGAGCAGGGCGCCGATGAGCGAGAACATGCCGACGTAGATCGTGCGCTTCACGCTGTGGTCGGCCAGGTGTCCGCCGAGCACCCCGCCGACGACCATGCCGATGCCCACGACGACGAGCACGATCGGCACGAACGACTCGGGCATCCCGGTGACGTTCTGCACGAGCGGCGAGATGTACGAGTACACGGCGAAGAAGCCGCCGAACCCGACGGCGCCGAGGCCCATCACGATCCACACCTGCGGCACGCGGAACGCCCGGAGCTCACGGCCGATCGTGGCGTGCTCGTCGCGGGCGCTCTTCGGCACGAAGGCCGCGACGGCCAGGAACGTCAGGGCGAACAGCGCGGCGACGACACCGTAGGCGACCCGCCACCCGGCCACCTGTCCGACCCACGTGATCGCCGGGACCCCGACGACGTTCGCGACCGACAGGCCGAGCAGCACCATGGCGATGCCCTTGCCGCGCTTGCCCGGGCCCATCATGTCGCCGGCCACGATCGACGCGATGCCGAAGTAGGCGCCGTGCGGCAGACCGGCGACGAAGCGGGCGACGAGCACCAGACCGAACGAGGGCAGCAGCGCGCTCGCGATCGTCGCGACGACGAACCCGACGAGCAGCACGAGGATCAGGCCCTTGCGCGGGAACCGGGCGGACATCGCCGCGATGGTCGGCGCGCCGACCACCACCCCGAGGGCGTACGCGCTGACGAGCCAGCCGGCGTGGGCGATCCCGGCGTCGGGGTCGATGCCGTACTGCTCGGGGAGCAGGGCCTGCGCGATGTTCGGCAGCAGTCCCATCGCGACGAACTCGGTCGAGCCGATGGCGAACCCGCCGAGGGCGAGCGAGATGAGCGCGAGGGTGCGACGCGCAGGCGTGAGCGGTGACATGGGGCCTGTTCTCGTGCGGGCGGAGCGGGACGACGGTGCAGCACCCCACCGGACGGGGCGGCCGTGATGTCCTGGTCCGTCGAGTGTAGACCGCTCCAACGGACCAACGAAAGCCCGCGGGAGCTCAGGCCGCCTGGCGCTCCGGCGTGCGGGTGCGCGCCGGGGTCTGCCCGGGCAGCTCGTCGCGGTGCACCCATCCGGTGCCGCACTCCGCGCAGGTCGCCCAGGCGTTGTCGCCCTGTTCGTCCGTGTCGATGACGACCGTTCGCAGGTCGCAGTCGGGGCACCAGCCGTCGTGCATCATCACGCGCTCCTCATCGTCGTCTCGCAGGCCACCGGAAGTGGCTCGATGCAGACCATGAGACACCCGGCCACCGACATCCGAGGGACCGCTCCGGCGTGTCGGGCGACGCTGCGGTGCAGGATGACGACGTGCCCACCGTCACGACCGTCCTGGCCTCCTGCGCCGCCGGCGCGCCCGCGAACTGCGAGGACGTCACCGACCCGCTCGGGATCGTCGTCGTCGTGGTGTTCACGGTCGCCGGCCTCGTCCTGCTGACGGTCGCGGCGGTCGTCGGCACCGACCCCCGTCGCCGCAGGCGTCCGCGTCGGCGCCGCTGACCGCTACTCGCCGAGCGCGGCCTCGAGCCGTTCGAGCTTGCCGTCGATCTCGCCCGTGTGCCCGGGGCGGATGTCGGCCTTCAGCACGAGCGACACCCGTGTGCCGTACGCACCGACGGCCTCGGTGGCGCGCTTGACGACGTCCATGACCTCGTCCCACTCCCCCTCGATCTCGGTGAACATCGACGAGGTGCAGTTCGGCAACCCGCTCTCGCGCACCACGCGCACGGCGGCCGCGACGGCGTCGTGCACGGACCCGTCGGACGTTGCAGCGGGACCACCGGACGGAGCGACGGAGAAGGCGACGATCATGCGTCCATCCTGCCCGGCTCGGGCTGGTCGCGCACGGACGACGATGAGCGCGCCGACACCCGTCCGGACCCCGCAGTTCGTCCCATCGGCACCAGTACGACGACGCTCCACACCAGGATCGCCACCTCGAGCACGTTCCGCACCGTGAGCACCACGAGGATCCACGGCTGCACGCCGAGCAACTGGTCGTAGTAGCCCGGGTAGACCAACTGCGTGAGCAGGGCCATCGGCAGCGCGAGCACCGCGATCGGCACGAACCGACGCGCACTCGGGGCACCCGCCGCGAGGCCCCAGAGGATCGGCACCGCGAACCAGCCGATGTACTGCGGCGACCCCACCTTGTTCGTCGCGATGAGCGCCGCGACGAACAGCAGCGCCAGGACCGGCGCGAGCTCGGCCCGACGGGCACCCCGGTGTGCGGCCCAGAGCGCGAGCACGACCCCGGCCACCACGACGACGGCCATCAGCGGCGTCGACACCGCGGCGGCGGCGGACGTGCCGGCACCGGACACCTCGAAGGTCAGGATCTCCTGGTCGTAGAACACCGCCGCTCCGGGGACGCCGAAGGCTGCGGCCCACATGAAGGGCGTCGCGAGCGGTGACTCGATCTGCAGCCCACGGCCGGTCTGCTCACCGACGAAGGACAGCAGGTACGGCGCACCGCCCCACAGCACGTCGACGAGCACGATCAGGGCGCTCAGCACCAGGGCCCCGGCGAGCACACCCCGGCGGTGTCCGCGACGCAGGAGCAGCAGCACCGCGACGAGCGCCGCGGGCCACACCTTCGTCCAGGCACCGGCGGTGAAGAGCGCGGACGCGACGGCCGGCCTCGAGGCCACGAACGCCACGCCCACCAGCGCGAACACCGTCGCGACGGTGTCGATCCGACCGAGCGCGATCGGCCCGAGCGCGAGCAGGAACAGCAGCCACCACCAGACGACCCGCACCCCGTGCACGCCGAAACGGTCGGACGATCCCACACGCGCCCGGAACCGCCACAGGAACGCGCACGCCGCGGCGTCGAGCAGCACCATCAGCAGCAGCCAGCCGGTGCCGATCGATGCGACTCCCCCGAGGGCCGCTGCCGCCATCGGCACGATCGCCAGGATCGGGTACACCCAGGCGCCGTCGATGCCGACCCAGAAGTCCGCGGTCCGCCCGGTCTCGATCCAGCGGCTGTAGGTGATGGTCACGTCACCGAGCGGCAGGTTCGCCGACACGAGGGTCAGCCACCACAGGAACCCGTGCACGGCGACGAACGCCAGGACGAAGCCGGCGAGTTCGAGCCACCGGGTCGAGGTCCTCTGCACCGGACGAGCGTAGCGGCCGGACCGGGGGCGATGGCTGCCACGGACTCAGGGTCTCCCGAGCATGACGTGTCACCGTTCTGCTCGTGACCTCCGACACCCCGCGCAAGCGCCGCAAGGCCGTCATCTGGATCTCCGTCATCGCCGCCGTCGTCGTCCTCGGCGTCGTGGGCGCGGTGGTCTTCACGAACGTCTACACGAGCAACGAGAACGCGAAGGCCTCGGCCGCGCCGTCCGTCGCCGCGACGCGCGAGGCCTCCACCCTCGACGACACGGACCTGTCCGGCGAGTGGACGGTCGGCGGCGACTCCGAGGCCGGGTACCGCGTCCACGAGGTCCTGAACGGCTCCGACGTCACCGTCACCGGCCGCACCGACAGCGTCTCCGGCACCGCGACCGTCGACGGCACGAGCATCACCGCGGCGAAGATCACGGTGCAGGTCGCCGACATCACCACCGACTCCGACCAGCGCGACGCCTACTTCCGCGACTCCGCGATGGACGCGGCGGCCTTCCCCGAGGCCACCTTCGAACTCACCGGACCGATCGCCGACGCGGTCCCGAGCGGTTCCGACACGACGACCGTGACGGCTCCGGGGAAGCTCACCCTGCACGGCGTCACGAAGGACGTCACCGCGAAGCTGCAGGTCGGCCTGAACGGCGACGGCGTCGACATCTCCGGTTCGGTCCCGATCACCTTCTCGGACTACGGCGTGCAGGCCCCGAGCCTCGGCTTCGTCAAGGTCGACGACGCCGGTTCCGTCGAGTTCCTGGTGCACGCGACCCCCGCCAGCTGACGTCCGCGACGCGCGTCACGCCCGTGACGTGACCGCCGACGGCCGGGAGGCGCGGTGCCAGCTGGCACCGCGCCTCCCGGCCGTCCGTCGTCGTGTCCGGGGCCGCACCCGTGCGGGCCACGCGCGTTGCGTCCGCAACCGGCGACACGGTCGTCGTCGTACGACGTCGGCCCTGTCGCTGCCGCGCGTCCGCAACGGTGCGCCTGCACAACGAACGACGACGTCGATGTCGTACGACGTCGACACCGTCGTTCCGCGTCGGTGACTACCCGCGCGCGTCGCCGTCCACGACCAGGTCCCGCACGACCCCCGGCAGCTCGGCGATGAGCGTCGTCATCGGGAACGGTCCGCCGCCGGAGGCCCGCCGCGCCGCGACCCCGTGCACCACCGCGGCCGACGCGGCCAGGTGCGCGAGGTCCGACGGCGTGAGCGACGAACCGGCCGCCTCGACGGAGCCCTGCCGCGCGGCGACGAGCGCCCCGAGGACCCCGCCCAGCACGTCCCCGGCACCGGCCGCCGCGAGCCACGGCGTCGCCGAGGACGCCACGAGCCGCACCGACCCGTCCGGGGTGACCACGTGGGTCCGCTCGCCCTTCAGCAGCACGACGCTGCCGGTCTGCTCCGCCGCACGGAGCGCTGCGGCGGCCGGGTCCTGCTCGATCTCGGCGCGATCGGCCCCGAGGAACGAAGCGAGCTCACCGGCGTGCGGGGTGAGCACGGCGAGCGGCCCGAGGTCGACGAGCGGGATCGCCCCGGCGTCGACGACGACCGGCACGCCGTCGTCGGACGCGTGCGAGAAGCCCGACGCCGTCGTCGCGTCCAGGTCACCGAGCGTCGGCGCCGAGATCCCGGAGCCGACGAGCCAGGCCTGCACGCGGCCGACGCCGGACACGACCTCGGGGCGCCGGGTGAGCACGTGGTCGGTGGCGCGTGACGGTCCGACGTACCGGACCATGCCGACGCCGGTGTGCACGGCGGCGTCGACCCCGAGCACCGCGGCGCCGGGGTACTGGTCGGACCCGGTCGCGATGCCGAGCACCCCACGGCGGTACTTGGTGGACTCCCCCGTCGGCGCGGTGACCCACGCGGCGGCATCGGACGGTCGGACGGGCACGAAGTCGTTCACCGGCCCCACGTTACGGTGGAGCACATGAGCCTGTTCCTGCCTGGTCGCGTGGTGGTCTTCGACTACGGCGAGGTGATCAGCCGGACGCCACACGCCTCGCGGGACGCCCTCGTGGCCGCCACCGGGGTCCCGGCGGACGAGCTGTTCCCGGTGTACCAGGAGCTCCGGCACGACCTGGACCGCGGCGACCTGTCCGTCGTGGCGTACTGGCGTGCGATCGCGGAACGGACCGGACGGACCTGGAGCATCTCGGAGATCCACCGGTTCTGGGCGATCGACTTCACCGGGTGGTTCGAGGTCGAGCCGGAGACCCTCGAGATCGTCGAGGAGCTGCACGACGCCGGCACCCGTGTGGCCCTGCTCTCGAACGCGGGCTTCGACTTCGGTGACCCGTACCGCCGTTCCCCGATGGGCTCGCTGTTCGAGACCGTCGTGGTGAGCGCCGAGGAGCACGTCCTGAAGCCCGCGGCATCCATCTACCGCGACACCTGTGCGCGCTTGGGAATCGACCCGGGTCAGATGGTGTTCGTGGACAACAGGGCCGAGAACGCCACCGGTGCGGAAGCAATCGGGGCGGTCGGCCACCACTACACGTCGCCGGCGTCGCTGCGGTCGTTCCTGACGGAACTGGCCGAGGCGCCGGCACCCGTCCTCTGAGGAGCCCGCGTGACGCACGCCCTGTTCGACCCGATCACCGTCCGTGACCTGACCGTCCGCAACCGCATCTGGGTCTCCCCGATGTGCCAGTACTCGGTGGACCAGCAGGACGGCGTCCCGACGCCGTGGCACCTCGTGCACCTGGGCGGGTTCGCCAAGGGCGGCGCCGGCGCGGTCGTCGTCGAGGCGACGGGCGTCGTGCCCGAGGGACGGATCACCCCGCAGGACCTCGGGCTGTGGAACGACCAGCAGCGCGACGCGTTCAAGCCGATCGTCGACTTCCTGCACGAGCAGGGGGCCGCGGCGGGCATCCAGCTCGCACACGCCGGGCGCAAGGCGTCGACCTACCGCCCCTGGGACACCACGCACGGCACCGTCCCCGCCGACCAGGGCGGCTGGACCACGGTCGCGCCGTCGGCCGTGGCCTTCGACGGCTACGACGTCCCGCGCGAGCTCGCGGTCGAGGACATCCGCGTCGTCGCCCTCGCCTTCGCGCAGTCCGCCCGCCGCGCGGTGGAGGCCGGGTTCGACCTGGTCGAGATCCACGCAGCCCACGGCTACCTGCTGCACCAGTTCCTCTCGCCGATGAGCAACCAGCGCACCGACCAGTACGGCGGCTCGCTCGAGAACCGTGCCCGCGCGCTGCTCGAGGTCGTCGACGCCGTGCGCGCCGAGGTCGGCGAGGGCTTCCCGATCGTCGTCCGCTTCTCGGCCACCGACTGGGTCGACGGCGGGCTCACGCTCGACGAGACCACCGTCGTCGCCCGCTGGGCCGCCGAGCACGGCGCCGACCTGGCCGACGTGTCGACCGGCGGCAACGTCGCGAGCGCGCCGATCCCGGTCGGCCCCGGCTACCAGGTGCCGCACGCCGCGGCGATCAAGCGCGACGCCGGCATCCCGACGATCGCCGTGGGCATGATCTCCGAGGCGTTCCAGGCCGAGCAGATCGTCGCGACCGGCCTCGCCGACGTCGTGATGATCGGTCGCGAGATGCTCCGCGACCCGTCGTTCGCGCTCCGTGCCGCGCTGGAACTCCGCGTGCCCGTCGACTACGAGCCGCAGCAGTACCACCGCGCGCGGATCACGGCCTAGCCGCGGTCGGTTCTGTACGGATTCACGGTCCGGCGACCGCGCAGGCAGTACGATTGGCAGCACTGTGGACGATCCCCCGAATAGTTCTTCGCCTCACTCATCCGCCGCTCACTCGGTGAGCTGCACGTCATCCCTGTGCGCGAACGGGGGTGAATCATGAGTCCGATCGACATCGTCATGCTGATCGGCGGCATCCTGCTGACCCTCGGCACGGGTGTCTTCGTCGCGTCCGAGTTCGCGCTGGTCAACCTCGACCGCGCCGACGTCGAAGCGCGGCGCGACCGCGGTGAAGCCGGCCTCGCGCCGGTCATCGGCGCGCTGAAGGTCACCTCGACGCACCTGTCCAGCGCACAGCTCGGCATCACGCTGACCACGCTGCTGACCGGCTACCTGCTCGAACCCTCGATCGCGAAGTTGCTCGAGGCACCGTTCCTGGCGATGAACCTGCCGGAGGGCATCGTCGAGACCGTCGGCTCGATCGTGGCGCTCGTCATCGCGACCCTGCTGTCGATGATCCTCGGCGAACTCGTGCCGAAGAACTTCGCGCTCGCGCTGCCCCTGCAGACCGCCAGGCTCGTGGTCCCGCTGCAGATCGCGTTCACGACGGTCTTCAAGCCCGCCGTCGCGCTGCTGAACGGCACCGCGAACGCCGTGCTCCGGTCGCTGGGCATCGAGCCGCAGGAGGAACTCTCCGGTGCCCGCAGCGCCGAGGAACTCACCTCGCTGCTGCGCCGGTCGGCATCCGAGGGTTCGCTCGAACAGGACACCGCGACGCTCCTCGAGCGCACCATCTCGTTCTCCGAGCTGAGCGCCAGCGACGTGATGACCCCGCGCCCGAGGCTCTCCACCATCCGCGTGTCCGAGTCCGCCGAGGACGTCATCGCCCTCGCCCGCAAGACCGGCTTCAGCCGCTTCCCCGTCATCGAGGAGGACGCGGACGACGTCGTCGGCATCGTGCACGTCAAGCAGGCCGTCGCCGTGCCGCGCGAGAAGCGTCCGGAGGTCCCCGTCGGGGCGCTCATGACCGACGCCGAACGCGTGCCGGAGACCATGCCCGGCGACACCCTGCTCGCCGAGGTCCGCGGCCGCGGCTACCAGATGGTCATCGTCGTCGACGAGTACGGCGGCACCGCCGGGGTCGTCACGCTCGAGGACCTGATCGAGGAGATCGTCGGCGAGGTCTCCGACGAGCACGACCGCGCCCGCATCGACGTGGTCCGCTCCCGCGACTGGCTGACCTTCCCCGGTCTGCTGCGTCCCGACGAGCTCGAGGACCGCGCCGGCGTGAAGGTGCCCGAGGAGGGCCCGTACGAGACCGTCGGCGGGTTCGTCATGTCGACGCTGGGCCGCCTGCCCGTCGTCGGCGACGAGGTGCCCCTGGACGGCGGCGTGTTCCGCGTCGAGCGGCTGGACGGCCGTCGGATCGACCGCATCCGCTGGACCCCGACGCGCCCGTCGACCGACACGGCGGCGACCGCGATCATCATCCCGTCCACCAAGAGCACCCCGACCATCACGAAGGCCTCGGCCACCACGACGAAGGGCAGCACCCGATGAGCTCTGACTGGTGGGGGATCTTCTGGCTCGTCGTCCTCTTGATGGGCAACGCGTACTTCGTCGCGGCCGAGTTCGCCGTCATCTCCGCACGCCGCTCGCAGATCGAGCCCCGCGCGGAAGAGGGCTCGAAGGCCGCGCAGATGACGCTCTGGGCGATGGAGCACGCCACCCGCATGCTCGCGACGACCCAGCTCGGCATCACGGTCTGCTCGCTGCTCATCCTGAACGTGTCCGAGCCGGCGATCCACCACCTGCTCGAGGTCCCGCTGCACCTGACCGGCTGGAGCGCCGAGGTGATCGGCACCGTGGCCTTCGTGTTCACGCTGCTGCTCGTGTCGTTCCTGCACGTGGTGTTCGGCGAGATGGTGCCGAAGAACATCTCGTTCTCGATGCCGGACCGCGCCGCACTGCTGCTCGTCCCGACGCTCTGGTACATCGGCCACGGCCTGCACTGGGTCATCGTCGGCCTGAACGAGGTCGCGAACGCCGTGCTGCGGCTGTTCCGCGTCGAGCCCAAGGACGAAGCGGTGAGCGCCTTCACGGTGGAGGAGGTGCAGACCATCGTGGAGCAGTCCCGCCGCGAGGGCACCCTGACCGATGACGGCAAGCTCGCCCTGGCGTTCGAGTTCACCGAGAAGAAGGTCCGTGACGTCGCCGTGCCGATGGCCGAGCTCGTCACGTTGCCCGACGACGCCACCCCCGCGGACGTCGAGCACGCCGTGGCACAGCGCGGGTTCTCCCGCTACGTGCTCGTCGGCGAGGACGGCTCCCCCACGGGCTACGTGCACGTGAAGGACGTCATCGACCTGCGTCCGGACGAGTTCGACGACCCGGTGCCGCCGAAGCGCATCCGTCAGCTCATCTCGCTGTACACCGAGATGGACCTCGAGGACGCGCTCGCGACCATGCGGGCCGCCGGCCGCCACGTGGCCCGCGCCTTCGACGCGGACGGCCGCACGATCGGCGTGCTGTTCCTCGAGGACATCCTCGAAGAACTGGTGGGCGAGGTCGAGGACGCGACCCGACGCCGGTAGACCCACCGGCAGACGGACGGGAGGCGCGGTGCCAGCTGGCACCGCGCCTCCCGTTCGTTCGTGGTCGCGACCAGGGCGACGCGCCCCGTCCGCGCTACCAGCTGACGGGCAGGGGCTTGCCTTCCTCGTACCCGGCGGCGGACTGGATGCCGACCAGCGCACGCTCGGAGAACTCGGCGAGGGACGACGCGCCCGCGTAGGTGGCGGAGCTGCGGACGCCGGTGGTGATCATGTCGAGCAGGTCCTCGACGCTCGGACGCTCCGGGTCGAGGTAGATCGTCGACGACGAGATCCCCTCGGCGAAGAGCGCCTTGCGGGCCCGCTCGTACGGGTCGAGCCGCTCGAACCGCTCGCGCACGGCCTTGGCCGAGGCCATGCCCCAGCTCTCCTTGTACGCCTTGCCGGCGGCGTCGCGGCGCAGGACACCGGGGGCCTCGAGCGTGCCGGCGAACCACGAGCCGATCATGACGGCGGACGCCCCGGCTGCCAGCGCGAGGGCGACGTCGCGCGGGTAGCGCACCCCGCCGTCCGCCCAGACGTGCGCACCGAGCGAGCGGGCAGCCGCGGCGGTCTCGAGCACGGCGGAGAACTGCGGGCGACCGACGGCCGTCATCATGCGGGTGGTGCACATGGCGCCCGGTCCGACGCCGACCTTGATGATGTCCGCTCCGGCCCCGACCAGGTGCGCGACGGCGTCGGCGGTGACGACGTTGCCGGCGACGAGCGGGATGCCGAGCTGCAGCGACGCGACCGTACGGAGTGCGCGGAGCATGCCGTCCTGGTGACCGTGCGCGGTGTCGAGGACCAGGACGTCCACGCCCGCGGCGGCCAGCGCCTTCGCCTTGGCGGCGACGTCGCCGTTGATGCCGAGCGCGGCGGCGACCCGGAGCCGGCCGGAGGCGTCGACGGCGGGCGTGTAGATGTCGGAGCGGATCGCGCTCGTCTGGCTCGTGGTCCCGACGACCCGGCCGTGCCGCATGATCGGCGCGAAGTCGACCTCAGCGGCCGAGAGCACGTCGTACACGTGGCGGGGTGTGCCGGCGTCCTCGGCGTCGATCGCGGTCGAGGCGCCGTGCAGCAGGTCACCCAGGACGGCGTCGGGGCCGGCGGTGCCGAGGCGGGTCGCGGGCACGCAGCCGAGGTACTCGCCGTCGGCGTCGCGGACGACCACACCACGGCCGGCCACCGGCAGGAGCTGCTCGAGGGCCTCGGCGACGGTCGTCTGCGCACCCATGTCGTAGGCGGTGTCGAAGTCGACCGGCTGGTCCTTCACCCAGCGGATCGCGGCGTCGAGGTCCTGCAGGTGCATGTCCTGCGGCAGCACGCCCAGACCACCGCGGCGGGCCAGGGTGGCGGCGAGCCGGGGGCCGGTGACGGAGTTCATGTTGGCGCTGACGATCGGGATCGTGGCACCGCTGCCGTCGTTCGCCGCCAGGTCGACGTCGAAGCGGCTCGTCACGCCCGAACGGCTCGGGACGAGGAAGACGTCGGAGTAGGTCAGGTCGTGCGTCGGCCGCGTCTCGTAGAACCTCATGCGCTCCACTGTACGGCTCCCGTCAGGCCCCCGACCGGGTGCTCGGGGGCTGCCGACTCGCGCCGCGGCTGACACGGAACGGACATGTCGGAGCGGCTAGGCTTGGCACCTGTGCGGCGCAGGGTTGCTCCGCACGACACACACGAGCATCTATCGACGGAGAGTGGGCGATCGGCTGTGTCGAGCCATCTGACCGGAACGGACGAGACCGCGGGCGAATTCGGGGCGAACGAGTGGCTCGTCGACGAGCTCTACGAGCAGTTCGTCGCGGACAAGGAGTCGGTCGACAAGTCCTGGTGGCCGGTCCTCGAGAGCTACCACCGCACGCAGGTCGGTGACGCTCCGACTCCGGCGGGCTCCCCCGCGCAGCAGGTGCCGGCTGGGCAGCAGGCGCCGGTTTCGCAGCAGGCACCCGCCCAGCAGCAGTCGTCGACGCAGCAGCCGGCCACCGGGGACACCCCGGGCGAGGCGAAGTCGGGCCCGATCCAGGCGAAGACCACCTCGCGCCAGCCGGCACCGCAGCCGATCCCGGCCGAGGCGAACGACGCCGCCGACGACCACGAGGAGACCCACGAGGACGTGGCGACCCCGCTCCGGGGCATGGCGAAGACGCTGGCGTCGAACATGGACGCCTCGCTGACCGTCCCGACCGCCACGAGCGTCCGGACCATCCCGGCGAAGCTGATGATCGACAACCGGATCGTCATCAACAACCACCTGCGACGCGCCCGCGGCGGCAAGATCTCCTTCACGCACCTGATCGGGTGGGCGATGGTGCAGGCGCTCAAGGACTTCCCGAGCCAGAACGTCTACTACGAGGAGCGCGACGGCAAGCCGTTCGTCGTCGCCCCGGCGCACGTGAACCTCGGCATCGCGATCGACGTCCCGAAGAAGGACGGCACCCGCTCGCTCCTGGTGCCGAGCATCAAGCGCGCGGAGACCCTGACGTTCGGCCAGTTCCTCTCCGCCTACGAGGACCTCGTCAAGCGCGCCCGCGACAACAAGCTCACCCCGGCGGACTTCCAGGGCACGACGATCTCGCTCACCAACCCGGGCGGTATCGGCACCGTGCACTCGGTCCCGCGTCTGACGAAGGGGCAGGGCTCGATCATCGGCGCCGGTGCCCTCGAGTACCCGGCGCAGTTCCAGGGATCGGCGTCGAAGACCCTGGTCGAGCTCGGCATCGGCAAGACCATCACCCTGACGAGCACCTACGACCACCGCGTCATCCAGGGCGCCGGTTCGGGTGAGTACCTCAAGCACGTGCACGAGCGCCTGATCGGCGAGCACGGCTTCTACGACGGCATCTTCGCCGCGCTCCGGATCCCCTACAAGCCGATCCAGTGGGCGAACGACATCAACGTCGACCTGGCACACCGGGTGAACAAGACCGCTCGCGTGCAGGAGCTCATCAACAGCTTCCGCGTCCGTGGGCACCTGATGGCCGACATCGACCCGCTCGAGTACCGCCAGCGCACGCACCCCGACCTCGAGATCGAGAGCCACGGGCTGACCTTCTGGGACCTCGACCGCGAGTTCGTCACCGGCGGCCTCGCCGGCACCACCTCGGCACCGCTCCGCGACGTCCTCGGGATCCTGCGCGACGCCTACTGCCGCACGGTCGGCATCGAGTACATGCACATCCAGGACCCGGAACAGCGTCGCTGGGTGCAGGAGCGCATCGAGGTGCCGTACTCGAAGCCCTCGAAGGAAGAACAGCTCCGTGTCCTCGGCAAGCTCAACGAGGCCGAGGCGTTCGAGACCTTCCTGCAGACCAAGTACGTCGGCCAGAAGCGCTTCTCGCTCGAGGGCGGCGAGTCCACCATCGCCTTCCTCGACACCCTGATCCAGCACGCCGCCGGAGCCGGGCTGGCCGAGGTCGCGATCGGCATGGCCCACCGCGGCCGCCTGAACGTGCTGACGAACATCGCCGGCAAGACCTACGGGCAGATCTTCCGTGAGTTCGAGGGGTCCTCGCTGCCGGGCACGGTGTCCGGTCAGGGCTCCGGCGACGTGAAGTACCACGTCGGCACCGAGGGCGTGTTCCGCACGTCCGACGGCTCGAGCATCCCGGTGACGATCGCCGCGAACCCGTCCCACCTCGAAGCCGTCGACGGCGTGCTCGAGGGCATCGTCCGCGCCAAGCAGGACCGCGAGGCCCCCGGCAGCTTCGGTGTGCTCCCCGTGCTCGTGCACGGCGACGCGGCGATGGCCGGCCAGGGCGTGGTCGTCGAGACGCTGCAGATGTCGCAGCTCCGCGGCTACCGCACCGGCGGCACGGTCCACCTCGTCATCAACAACCAGGTCGGGTTCACCACCCCGCCCGAGTCGGCGCGCAGCTCGGTGTACTCCACCGACGTCGCGAAGACGATCCAGGCACCGATCTTCCACGTGAACGGTGATGACCCCGAGGCCGTCGCCCGCGTCGCCGAACTCGCCTTCGCGTACCGCGAGGAGTTCCACCGCGACGTCGTGATCGACCTGATCTGCTACCGCCGTCGTGGGCACAACGAGGGCGACGACCCCTCGATGACGCAGCCGCTGATGTACAACCTCATCGAGGCGAAGCGCTCCGTCCGCACGCTGTACACCGAGGCCCTCGTCGGCCGCGGTGACATCACGCAAGAGGAGTACGACGAGGCGCACCGAGACTTCCAGGACCGCCTAGAACGCGCCTTCGCCGAGACGCACGAGGCACAGACCGGCACCATCCCGGTCATCGAGGTCGACGACGACGGTGCGGTGCAGGGGCTCGAACGCCCGGCCGCGCAGCGCGACGACTCCGAGGTCGAGGTGCACGAGACTGCCGTGTCGGAGGAGCTCGTCCGGGCGATCGGCGACGCGCACAGCAACCCGCCCGCCGGGTTCTCGATCCACCCGAAGCTGCAGCAGCTGCTGACCAAGCGCACCGAGATGACGCGCAACGGCGGCATCGACTGGGCGATGGCCGAGCTCATGGCGATCGGCTCGATCCTGGTCGAGGGCAAGCCCGTCCGCCTCGCCGGACAGGACGCCCGACGCGGCACCTTCGTCCAGCGCCAGTCGGTGTTCCACGACCGGGTGAACGGCCAGGAGTGGCTGCCGCTATCGAACCTCACCGAGGACCAGGCCCGGTTCTACGTGTACGACTCGCTGCTGAGCGAGTACGCGGCGATGGCCTTCGAGTACGGCTACTCGGTGGAACGCCCCGAGTCGCTCGTGCTCTGGGAGGCGCAGTTCGGCGACTTCGCGAACGGCGCCCAGATCGTCATCGACGAGTTCATCTCGTCCGCCGAGCAGAAGTGGGGACAGCGCTCCGGCCTCGTCCTGCTGCTGCCGCACGGGTACGAGGGCCAGGGGCCGGACCACTCGTCGGCACGCATCGAGCGTTACCTGCAGCTGTGCGCCGAGGACAACATGATCGTCGCGCGCCCGTCGACCCCGGCGTCGTACTTCCACCTGCTCCGCCGGCAGGCCTGGGCCCGTCCGCAGAAGCCGCTCATCGTGTTCTCCCCGAAGGCGATGCTCCGGCTCCGCCAGGCGACGAGCGCGGTCGAGGACTTCACGACGGGCACGTTCGAGCCCGTGCTGGACGACGCACGGATCACCGACAAGAGCGCCGTGCGTCGCGTGGTGCTGCACTCCGGCAAGGTGCACCACGACCTGCGTGCCGAGGTCGACAAGCGCGGCGTCACCGACGTCGCACTCGTCCGCCTCGAGCAGCTCGCCCCGCTCCCCCTCGACCGCATCCTCGAGGTCCTGGCGGGCTACCCGGACGCCGACGTCGTGTGGGCGCAGGAGGAGCCGGAGAACCAGGGCGCCTGGCCGTTCGTCTGCATGAACCTGTCGCCGCACCTGGGCGGTCGGCCGTTGTCCGTCGCGGCCCGCTCGGCGAGTGCTGCACCGGCCACGGGGTCCTCGAAGCGCTCCGCGCACGAGGCCGCCGACGTCATCAACACGGCACTGAGCGCGTCGGCCTAGTCACGAGCAAGCGCCCCGTGCGGGAGTCCGAGGGACTCCCGCACGGGGCGCTTCGACGTTCGCCAGGAAGGCGGCACTACGCGATCTTCGTGTACCGCACCCCGGCGTCGTGGTACCCGCGCTTCTGGTAGAACCGGTGCGCGCTGTCCGTCGCGGCCGCGCTGACGGCGCTGAGGCGACGTGCGCCCTGCTCGACCGCCCATGCTTCGAACGTGCCGATGAGCGCCGAACCGGTGCCGAGCCTCCTGGCCGTGTCGTCGACGACCAGCAGCAGCAGCTGCGCCGTCGGCTCGTCGCTGGCGTACGCCCACGTGACCTGGGCGCCGGCGACCGCGACGACCCGGCCGTCGTCCCCGCGGACCACCCACGTGCGGTGCCCGGCTTCGGGGGTGAGCCGGTCGAGGCGGGCGCGCATCGAGGCATCGTCGACGTCGTGACCGAGCAGGCGGACGAGGGCGGCGACGTCGGCGACGTCCGTGTCGGACCAGGTGGTGGTCGACTCGACGGAGAGGGTCATGTCGGCCAACCTACCCGGGCCGTCGGTCGTGTTGCGACGGGGTTCCATAACAACTGATATTCATATACGCTGCTGTCATATCACCCGCCGGGTGAACCGACCGACAGGACAGCCATGCACATCACCTCCCGCCACGGCCGCACCGCCGCCTGGATCGCCTTCCCGCTCGCCGTCGTCGCGAGCGGTGCCCTCATCGCAACCGCCTCGTACGCCGCCTTCTCGAGCAGCACCGACAACGCCGCGAACAGCTGGCGCACCGGTGCCGTCTCCCTCACCGACGACGACCAGGGCGTCGCGCTGTTCGACGTCGACGACCTGGTGCCCGGCTCCGCCGGATCGAACTGCATCACCGTGACGGCGAACACCACCAACGCCTCGACCGTGAAGCTCTTCACCACCGACCCGGCCGACGACGACGCACTCGCCGAGCACGTCGGCCTGACGGTCGAGCGCGGCAGCCTCGGCACCCCCGACGACTGCAGCACGTTCACCACGACGACGACCGTGCACGACGGGACGCTCGCCGGCCTCATGGCGTCCGAGTCCTTCGGCACCGGTGTCGACGCGTGGAAGCCGGCGACGGGTACGGCGAGCACGACCTACCGCTTCAGCTACGACCTGAGCGAGGGCGCGCCGAACACCGTGCAGTCGTCCGAGGCCGGCACCACGTTCGTGTGGGAAGCGCAGACGGACTGATCCCCGTCCCCACCCTGATCCGCCCCACCCGAACC